>JBFYRD010000221.1:0-5319 GCA_041302405.1 Sulfuricurvum sp. | reverse complement strand
AATGATCTTAGCTTTCATTGGATAATCAACTTTTTTCTCGTGTACTTGAACCAAAGTGTCTTGTTTTTGCTTATAGGCTGCTTTCTCTTCATCTAAAAGTACTTGTGCTGCGTTTTTATTGGCATTTTTTAGATTAATTATTGCTTCACGTTCTGTTTTTTCAATATGAACTTGTGCGTATTCCTTAGTTAAAACTGCATGGTGAAATTCTTCTATGTAAGACAGTCCCCAATACACTCCAGGATAAAGGAGAGCACCAGCCAAAGAAGCAGCTGTAATCAAAATAAGTTTACCGCTTTCGCGTTTTGCAAAAGGGGGTGGCCTGTGAAAGACTGTAAAGTTACACTCATAACGCTCTTCTGCTTGAAGTCGTCCATAAAGGTGCATCAATTGATGAATTTGATCAACGTTAGAACCGTTAGTATTGAAGCCGTAATCAAATTGAAAAGGGGCAGTTTTTAATCCGAGATATGTTTGCGCGTATTCATCTAAGCCAAGTACACTGCCGATACTGGTTCCAATGAAAATTTCATCAAATCTTTTGATATCATAAGCTCTTTTTGCGTATGCCATGATATCGCTAATATGGAGAAAAATTTCACCAAAGAGTTTGATAAGATTTTTTTGATAATCAGAATTTGAAGTATTCAGTCCTTCTGTTGAGAGCATAATTTGAAAGCTATTAAAATCAATTTGCTCACCAATAAGCTCACAAAAGCGCTCGTGCATTTGTAAAAGAGAAAATTTTAAAGATTTAGTATAAATAAATTCTTGCTCGTTGTAGATACAGAAAAAAGAGTCATTTTCTTGAAAGTAAATAAAGCAATGAACATCAGAGGAATCAATGATTTCTTTTACGTAGAGTGATTTTAGTAATAACGGGACAGGAATAAGTTGGTCTACGTATTTAATTGAATCGATAACTTTTACGTATTCTTGCTCTAATGTAAGTGGATCTACAACAAAAACATGAAAAAACCGATCTCCTTCTGTGCTTCGATGCAATGCTTCGACATAGCGAATATGGTATTCAACGGCCATATCCAAGGCAAGTTCTTCATATACTTTATTTTCAAGAGCATCATAAATATCATCATCAGGGATATTTTTACTAATCCCTATCAGGGCTGAAATAAACCCTTTTGTATTTAAAAAAGATACACTGTATTGGTCTTTTGAAAAAGAAGGAGATGAAATACTAGAAATAGTATCAAATGTACCGACGTAAAAGTCACCTTTATAAGGATCTGCTGATACGATGGTTGAATAGGTTTGCTGTTGGTGTTTATTCATCCTCTTTCCTATTTGAAATGTACAAGAACCATTCCACAGAAACGGTTTTGCCGATAAAATTCAACTCTATAGCTTTTTTTGTGGTTATCTATAGAATACTTAGTGTCCATATCATTTAACGTAATCCGTAGGTTACTTTCATCTTTTACTTTTGAGTTTGTATAACCAATAATGTTAACACGCATGTTAGGATCGTTATTGATAATCTCAAAATCGGCATTTACAAAAAAATCTGAAGCAAAAGGGATAAGTTCATGTTTTCCATCAGTAGAGACGGTTATGTACTTAGAACAATTCTCTTTAAAATGGTAGCTTGGAATAAGTGTACTTACTTTTTTGTTACCGATAAAAAGATCATAATTTTGCTGATTTTTTCGAAAACTCCCAAGAGGATGTGAAAACTTAAAATCGTTATCTTTAGATTGTAGCGGAATGAAACTTAAAGAGTTTTTTAAATCTTTTAAATTTAAATAAAAATCATTGTTAATTGTTAAGTTCCCATCGTTTTTGAGTATTTTTTCGATTTCTTCGGGACTAAGTATCATAGACGTGTTAAATTGAATACCCATTATCTTCATATAACTTTCTATTGCACGGAGTTGATAAAATACTTTGTGATGAAGTGTTGGAAGATTTTTACTGGTTTCGATAGCAAATGCAGGTTTATTGTTTACTACAGCAAAGTAGGTTAAAGAATGTTTCATCGCTTCGTCATCAAAACGGGTATTGGTGTTGCGTACATCAAAATAATGGTGATTTTCAATTAAGTTTTCATTGAGTAATTGGCTTACTTTGGATGCAATATCATTAAGGTTGCCAAAGGGGTGGCCCCCTTCTAATATTCCTTGATCGATAACACAGGTTTGTCCCCATGAATTCGGATTGAAAATAGTATTTTGGTACTCTTTGCGATAGAATCCGTGACCATCATGAAGGTTTAGAATAAGACCGACTTCAGGAGAGAGAATAATATTTTTAATTTGATTAACAGCATTATAGTCAGGATCACTGGGATTGATTTCAGCAAATTTACGATTCATATCGCCATAGATACCGCGGTTATTGTTTTGAATACTGGGTAGATTTAAATCAGGTACAATCCAAACATTCCCGGTTTTAATTTGGTAGTACTGTGCCAGCAAAGCCGCGGCAAAATAGCTGCCTGGTTCATTCCCATGAATACCTGCAATAACGAGGAGGGTAGGAGATGAATCAAGATGACTACTTTTTTTAAGAAGTGTAAACGCATTTTCACTTAAGAGATTGCTGATTAATACAGCAATGAAGAACAGCCACTTCATTTATTAATCTTCAGTGATGATAGAGATAGCTTGGTCTTTATTGACTTGGACAAGTAATGATTTATTTCCTTTGGATTGGTAGCTGTCACTTGAATATACCTGATGAAAGGTGACTAAAAAAAGATTGCGAGTTTCACCAGGATAGGGAATGATATTGATTTCATCAAAAGAGATGTTTTTGTTTTCATTTTTAGTAAAAATGCGTTCTTTATAAGATTTGAATTGGTTGAAATTCATTTCATCAGAACGTTTAAAAGTGGGATCGTAAAATGACAAATAGGTATCAATATCGTTATTGGTCCATGCCGATTTCCATTGGTAAAGTCCTGCTAAAATGATTGAATACACATTTGAATTTACTCCTTGTTTGAGAGAGGAATCAATGATTAAAAGGGTGTTTGAAAGATTAATAGTTTTATCTAATTGGAGTAAGTCGTCATTGTTGATGGCAACGCATCCACGTGTAAAAGGATCACGAGAACCATTGATAGGGACTCCATGTACCCAAATTCCATCACCACTTTTACCACGAATTTTGTCATATAAATTAGGATATGAGGTGACGAAGGCCATGGGACCGTAAAATTGGTCAACGGTTTTTTTCTTTTCTGTAAAAGTGTAAATACCAATAGGTGTTTTTAAGTCACCTTCTCTTTTTTTATCGCCGGCATTTTTGCCGGTAAAAGCACTGTACTTTTTTTTGAGGGAAAATCGTTTTTGAGAATCTGGAATATACAGCTCAAGCAAGCCTTTATCTTTATTAACTGTGAGCAGGGATAATGCACGTTCAAAATAACCAAAACGAAGATCTTTCTTCAATAGTGATCCTGCCCAATAAGAGGGATTATTCAACTCCTGCTCGAGCAGTTTTTTTCCACCGCTTTTATAGAGCATAAATGAGTCTTCCGAAAGCAATAGTGTCATGGACACTACCGAAATAAGAAACGCTTTTACCATTCGTATCCTAGGTCACTTAAGAATTTTTTATCACTAGTCCACCCTTTTTTAACCGAAACAAAAAGTTCAAGGTATACCGGTTTTGAGGCTAATCGCTCAATTTTCTCTCGTGCGTTTTGTCCAATTCGTTTGATGGCTGCCCCTCCCTTGCCGATAATAATCCCTTTTTGAGAGTCCTTTTCAACAATTATGGTCGCACGAATATGTTCTACTGGTGTATCCTCCTCAATTTTATCGATAATGACATCTGATTCGTAAGGAATTTCATCGCTGATATTATCAAAAATGGCTTCACGTATAAATTCTTTGTAGATGGTACGTATCATTTCTGTGGTGATATTTTCAGGATCATAAAGATAAGGTGAGTCATCGAGATGTTTTACGATGGTATCAAGCAGGTCTTTTTTCCCAACATTTTTAGTAACAGACATTGGTATTAGGGCAAGGAAATGGTCGCTAAAGCGGTTATATTCACCGATTTTTTTGAGGAGTTCAGCTTGTGAAATTTGATCAATTTTGCTCAAAACAATAATATGTTTACGTTTGTCAGAATTAATCTCCAAAAATTTTTCATAATGAATGGTCTTATCGGATGCCGGTGCCAGATAAACGACAACGTCACAATCTCCGATTGCTTTGAGCGCCTCTTCGAGCATGTATTGATTGAGAAGTTTTTCAGCCTGATGAAGTCCAGGTGTATCCACGAAGATAATTTGGTCATCATTATGCATAACAATAGCGTTGGAACGCTTACGAGTTGCATTCGCTTTTTGGCTGACAAGAGCAATTTTTTCTCCCAAAATCCAGTTCATCAGGGTGCTTTTTCCTGCATTTGGTCGCCCGACAAGGGCGACAAATCCTGCTTTACTCACCTTTAACCTCTAGATGAAGTGTTGCGTGAATACCATGACCGAGCTTAAGATCTAAATCATGCAAGCCGGTCGTTTTAATACCGTGTTTAGCATCGAGCTCTTTTTTATCGATTTCAATATTATGTTGAATTTTTAACGCATCTGCGATCTCTTCTTTAGTAACGGCACCGAAGAGATGCCCGGTGTTACCCAGTTTTTTTGAAATCACTACTTTGAGATCGGCAAGTTGCGTTTTAATAGCATTGAGACGTTCAATTTCTGCTGCCTCGTGAGCGGCTTTTTTCTTTTGCTCTGATTCATATTTTTTTAAAACTTCATGGGTTGCAGCAAGTGCTAACCCTTTTCCGATCAAAAAGTTTTTACCGTAGCCATCCGCTACCTCTTTGATTTCGCCGGATTTACCGACACCTTTGACATCTTTTGTCAATAATACTTTCATTAATAATCCTTAATTAACCTCGAACAATTTGGCCGCCATAAGAGACGATACCATGTCCAAGATTGGAAACTTTAGTGTAACCCATATCGTTCAAGATACGTTGACAATGGGCGCTTCGGCTGCCAACATGACAATAAACAATGATGTTCTCATCTTTCTCTAATTTTGATTCAGTAAGGGTTTGGAAGAAGCTGCTTGTCGGAACTAAAATATCGGCACCGGCGATACGTCCCATTTTCCATTCCATCCATTCACGAACGTCGACCACTTTAAATTTAACCATACCGAGTTCACGTGCTTCAAAAAGGGATGTTAATTCATCGCTGTCCAGATCGCTTTTGCTTAATAGCATTTCACACTCTTCTTTGGTCAAGCCTCGTGAGTGCTGATGGGTGACCTCTTCGATTCCCATTTCCATACGCTTGGCTGCTGCAAATTCAGGTGTACAGAAAATTTG
>JBFYRD010000219.1:0-11361 GCA_041302405.1 Sulfuricurvum sp. | reverse complement strand
CATGATGTTCGTATCGTAATGCCGCGCTACTATATCGTGGATCGTGAAAAATACGGTTTGCACCTGCTCGAAGGGGAACTGGGTGTTCCGATGGGTGTAATGGGTGAAATGTGGGCAGGTGTTTATGAGGGTTTGCTCCCCGGTACTGACATACCGATCTATTTTATCGATTATGAGGGATATTTCGGACGTTCAGGGTTGTACGATGATAATGGTGAGGGATTTAGTGACAACGATAACCGCTTTATTTTCTTTTCACGTGCGATTATGCAGTTAGCTAAAAAACTCCATTTTCATCCCGACGTTATCCATGCGAACGATTGGCATACCGCCGCAATACCGATGATGCTTAATACCTTGTATGCTTACGATCCCGATTTTGCACACACCGGTTCATTGCTCACGATCCATAATCTCCAACATCAGGGAAAATTTTACAAAGGGGTAATGGATGTCCTCTCCATTGGTTGGGAACATTATTACGAGCTCGAAGAACACGGAAGCGTCAATCTACTCAAAGGGGGACTCATTCATGCCGATGCTATCAGTACGGTGAGTCGTAAATATGCCCAAGAGATACGAAGCCCGGAATTTGGATGGGGATTGGATGGGATGATTGATAAGTACTCCTATAAACTTCACGGCATCCTAAACGGGGTCGATTATGAGGAGTGGAGTCCTGCTGTTGATACCCTAATTCCTCATACCTTTGAGTGTGATGATATGAAGGGTAAGGCATTGTGTAAAAGTGCCCTTCAGCAGACGTTTAATCTCCCTCAAAGAGACGATGTTCCCCTTATTGGTCTGGTGGGACGCTTAGCTGAGCAAAAAGGGATTGAACTCATCGCCAGCTCTATTCACACTCTTTTGGAGATGGAGATACAAATCGTGATGCTCGGAGCAGGGGAGAAATGGGCGGAACACTATTTTAGTGATATTGCTAACATGTATCCCGAAAAATTTGGTTGTTTTATCGGATATCGAAACGATCTCGCTCACCAAATCGAAGCAGGAAGTGATCTCTTTTTGATGCCCTCTTTGTTTGAGCCTTGCGGCTTGAATCAAATCTATTCACTCCGTTATGGAACACTCCCTATTGTGCGTGCTACTGGCGGGCTTGATGATACAATTGAAAACTATCAAAACGACGGTGAGCACGGTACGGGATTTAAGTTTTATGATCCATCGCCTGAAGCACTTGCCAATACCGTAGGCTGGGCAGTACATACATGGTACAATGACCGTAACGGGTTTGTTCAAATGCAGCGTAATGCAATGAGTCAACGATTCGATTGGAATCATGCTGCACAAGAGTATGAAGCACTCTATTATCGTATTGTGCAGGGGAGAAAAGGGAAAGTATGAATCATCCAATGAACTATGAAGTTTCACGTTTGAGTGAAATGGATATCTACCTGTTTAAGCAAGGCTCACATTCAAAACTCTACGAGAAACTCGGTTCGCATGCCATGGAGGTTTCAGGAGATAGAGGTGTTTATTTTGCTGTATGGGCACCGAATGCTGCTTACGTGAGTGTACGGGGAGATTTTAATGATTACAGCACCGATTCGCATCCGCTAAAATTGCGTGATGATGATTCAGGGATATGGGAAGGATTCGTTGCAGGTGTTGAGCAGGGTCTTACTTACAAATACCACATCGTCTCCAAATTTCATAATATTGTCCATGATAAAAGTGATCCTTTTGGATTTTACGCCGAACTTCCCCCTAAATCGGCATCACGTGTTTGGAATATCGAAAATTACGGTTGGGATGATAAAGGGTGGATGGATGGACGTTACCAGAATAACGCCCATGATGCTCCTATTACTGTCTATGAAGTCCATTTGGGATCATGGCGCAGACACGTAGAGGAGGGGGAACGTTATCTCACTTACCGTGAATTGGCGGTTGAACTTGTAGCGTATCTCAAAGAGATGAACTATACCCATGTTGAGTTTATGCCCCTTACCGAGTATCCGTTTTTTGGCTCATGGGGGTATCAGGTTGTCGGCTACTTTGCGGCAACCTCTCGCTTTGGCACACCGCAGGATTTGATGTATCTGATCGACACCCTCCACCAAAACGGTATTGGGGTGATTATGGACTGGGTACCGTCGCATTTTGCGGTGGATATGCATGGTCTTATTAATTTTGACGGCACCGCTTTGTATGAACATGATGACCCGCGTCAGGGGTTTCATCCTGAATGGGGGAGCATCATCTTTAACTACGGGCGTAACGAAGTACAGTCATTTTTGATCAGTTCTGCGATGTTTTGGGTCGATAAATACCATATAGACGGTATCCGTGTCGATGCGGTTGCCTCGATGCTCTACCTCAACTACGCACGCAAAGAGGGGGAGTGGATCCCGAATCAATACGGCGGAAATGAGAATCTAGAAGCAATCGAGTTTTTGAAAAAACTCAATACCTCTCTTTATGGGGCCTTCCCCGATATCGTCATGATCGCCGAAGAGTCAACGGCCTATCCGATGGTGACTCGACCTGTTGATGTAGGAGGACTCGGATTCGGGTTCAAATGGAATATGGGGTGGATGCACGATTCGCTCAAATACATGAGTTATGATCCCCTCTACCGACAGCACCACCATCACCAGATTACTTTTAGTATGTGGTATGGGTTTGATGAGAATTTTATGCTTCCGTTGAGTCATGATGAGGTCGTACACATGAAAGGCTCTCTCATCAACAAAATGCCGGGAGATACCAATCAAAAGTTTGCCAATCTTCGCTCTCTTTACACTTATATGATCGCTCATCCAGGTAAAAAATTGCTCTTTATGGGGGGAGAGATCGCCCAATACGCGGAATGGAATTTTGAGCGCTCCCTTGATTGGCATCTTCTGGAATTCCCTCTCCATTCAGGGTTAAATAAAATGGTTTCAGCACTAAACCGCATTTATCGCAGCGAGAGGGCTTTGCATTTGTATGATGAAAAACGGGAAGGTTTCGAGTGGATTGATGATCGCGATGCGGGTCATAACTGCTTAGCCTTTGTCCGCAAAAGCGATAAATCTGATGAGAATATCTATGTTATCTGCAATTTTGCGGATGCTACCCGAGAAAATTATAAAATGGGAGTATTGGATCCAGGCGAGTATGTCGAAATCTTCAACTCTCAGTCAGCTGAGTATGAGGGATGGAATATAGGGAACACTGAGATCCTTAAAACAGCAGAAGAAGAGATGCACGGACGCCAACACGCGCTCACTTTGAGACTACCTCCTTTAGGGGTAATCCTTTTGAAACAAAAAAAAGACTGACTCTTGATATAATTAGAGATACAATTACGAAAAGAGCACTATGATTTTACACGATTATGAATTTGATTCAAAATACACGACCAGTGTTGCCTACTTTTCGATGGAATTTGCTATCCATCAAGCACTCAAAATTTATTCGGGCGGTTTGGGCTTTTTAGCAGGATCGCATATGCGCAGTGCGTATGATCTTCGTCAAAATGTTGTCGGTATCGGTATTTTGTGGAGTTTCGGCTATTATGATCAATCTCGACACGAAGATCGCTCGCTGGAAGCGGAATTCATCCGAAAACATTACTATTTTCTCGAAGATCTTGGTATTCAAACAACGGTTAATATCCACTCTCAAAATGTTCATATTAAAGCGTTTTATTTACCGCCTAATATTTTTAGTTCCGCTCCGATGATACTTCTCTCTACCGATATTCCCGAAAATGACTTTTTGGCACGTACGATTACTCATAAGCTTTATGATGCTAATGAAGAGACTCGTATTTCTCAAGAGGTAGTACTTGGTATCGGCGGGGTAAAAGTGCTTGAAGCCCTAAAGCAAAAAATCGATATTTTCCACATGAATGAGGGGCACGCTCTTCCTCTCGTGTATGAATTGTATGCTAAATATCAGAGTATGGATGAAGTTAGGAAACGGGTTGTTTTTACGACCCATACCCCTGAAGATGCCGGTAATGAAAAACACAATATTTATCTTCTTCATAAATTTGGATTTTTTAACGGATTAAGTTTAGAAACTGTTCGTGTGATTATGAAAATGGAGAATGACGATAATTTTAATCTTACTGTAGGTGCATTAAGATCTTCGAAAATTACAAACGCCGTCTCTAAAATGCACGGTGAAGTGGCAAATCGTATGTGGCAATCATGTGAGGGAAGTTCCGAAATAACCTACATTACCAATGCGCAAAACCGCCGTTTTTGGACCGATAACGGGATGCTTGCCGCTCTTGATGAACATGAAGATTACGCCCTTATCGGTAGAAAAAAACATCTCAAACGAGAGCTCTTCAACGTTGTTGCCGATCAAACCGGTAAAATGTTCAATCCTGATATTTTGACGATCGTTTGGGCGAGACGTTTTGCCGAATACAAACGCCCAGGTTTGTTAAAACATGATTTTGCCCGATTTAAAAAGCTTTTGGAGAGAACCGAAAAACCGATTCAGGTGATTTGGGCGGGGAAACCGTATCCGTTCGATACCAATGCGGTAAACGCTTTTAACGAACTGATCCACATCAGTCATGGAATTAAAAATATGGCGGTCTTGGTTGGGTATGAACTCGAACTCTCTCGTATTTTGAAAAAAGGGTCCGATATTTGGCTCAATACCCCGCGTGTGTCACGTGAAGCGAGTGGAACGAGCGGAATGACGGCGAGCATGAATGGCTCCATCCATTTTTCAACGAATGATGGATGGCATCCAGAATTTGCCAAGCATGGAGTCAATGCATTTACAATACCTGAAATTGATCATACCACACCAATCGAAGTTCAAGATTACGAAGACAATAAAAATATGATGGATATTTTAGAGAATGAGATTATCCCTATGTATTATGATCACGTAGAGCAATGGACACAAATCGTTAAAAATACAATGTCCGATGTGATTCCTGCATTCGATTCCGGACGTATGGTCCATGAATATTATGTGAAGATGTATAACTATTGAATACACAGTAAGTGTAAAAGTGAGTCAGTATGATTACGTTCAAACTGATACTTTTATACTTGAACCGACAATAGAAATTTTCCTTCTGTAAGTTCTATAATTGCATCGTCAAATGATTGCATTGATTCTGCAGTTGTACCCATATTGTCTTTTTTTAAACTATCTTCTAAGTGTTCAATCGACTCAAGAAGCCGTTGTGCACCGTAAAGTTTTACACTTCCCTTGAGCTTGTGAAGTAACTTTATGGCGGAAGAACTCTCATTATTCTTCATCAAAATATGCAAACGCTTCGATTCTACGTGTGTATTATGGATAAATGGCTCTAGTCTCTGTAAAAAATCCTCTTTTTTTAGCCAGTATTCGCATAATTTATCGCTTAAATTCAATCCTGGAATAGGTGAAATTTCAGTGATCCAGCATTTTTTTTGTATTTTTAAACCATCTTCTTTTTTTACTGCTTTATCCGGAAAATAGTGAAAAAGGATATCCTGTAATTCTATTGATTTATAAGGCTTACCCAAGTAGCCACTCATCCCTTCCTCTAAGAAGTGCCTTTGTTCTTCAACAGCAGTATGGGCACTGAGTGCAATAATCGGCAATTCAATAAAGCCTTCGCTCCGGATTATTTTTGTGGCAGTCAATCCATCCATCGTGGGCATCTGGATATCCATCAGTACAAGATCATACGCTCTGTTTCTAATCTTATCCACAGCTTCTTTGCCATTTAGTGCGGTATCAACATTAACATCCATCAGAGTTAAAAAACTGCAGGCTATATTTCGATTATCTTCATTATCTTCGACAAGCAGGACATTTAATGTATCAAAACTCAATAAATATTCTTCCTCCTTGTTAAGCATAATAAAAATGTCGGGTATCTCTAACGTGAGAGTAAAAGAGAAAGTACTTCCATCTCCTTCTTCACTTTCGATCGCAATGGTCCCCTTCATCAGTTCGACAAGCTGTTTGCATATAGCAAGACCTAAACCAGTCCCCCCCTCTTTACGAGTATTGGAGTTATCCACTTGGACAAAAATATCAAAAATATCTGCCTGTTTTTCTTTTGCTATTCCGATTCCGGTATCGCTCACGGTAAATTCAACCGTACATTCTTTTATATTGTGGGAGAGTACAAAAAGCGCAATATGTATAGAGCCTGCTTTGGTAAATTTGATGCTATTACTGACCAAGTTGATAAGCACCTGACGAATATGTTCTGAGTCACCCACCAAAAATTCAGGCAGAGAATCATCTATTTCATATTCGAGGCTTAATCCTTTTTTATGGGCTTCATTTTCAAGGATATCGGCTGTTTGTTGGATGATCTCTTTAGGACGAAACAGCGTATTAGAAATACTCAATTTTCCGGCTTCGATTTTACTAATATCAATGACATCGCTTAGGAGAGCAAGAAGTGCATCAGAAGCATGCTTAGCTTTTTGTAGGTAATTTTTTTGCAGATCTGTCAGTTCTGTTTTCGACAGCAGTTCGTTAAAGCCCAAGATGGCATTCATCGGCGTGCGGATTTCATGGCTCATGTTAGCAAGAAATATGGATTTGGCCTGATTTGCTTCAGACAATTCATGGGTCCGCTCATTCACAATATTTTCTAAATTTTCTTTGTGTTTAAGGAGCTCCTCTTCGCTCTTGAGAAGTTCTTTATTCAGCATTTCCTGTTCGCGAGAACGTATTTCTATCAATTCCATTCGTCTTTTCATCTGATGGCTGTTCATTAAATAGAGGCTAACTTTGTAAATATTCAACAAACTGGTATAGACGGGGAGCATGCTCGCATAATCTTTATTTTCGAGGAAAAAAAGGATCGATTGAGCATCAATATAAAGTCGTTTATGCATATCTTCAAGATAGTTAGAAGAGAGGATCCGGTTTTCATCCGAATAAGACATCTCTTTGAATATTAAAAATGTATCACATTTATTTAATATCGCCTCGTCTTCTCTCTTCCCTTTTTGTAACTGTACTAATAGATGATAAAACCATTTAAGCAATTCACGAAGATTTTCTTCATCTTCTGAATATTCTATACTGCTTTCCTCTAACAACATTTTGATTCCGTTGATATCTGCATCAATCATACTCAACAGATAGCCTTGTGAGGTGTATGATAAACTCATTTTTGCAAGAAAATAAATCTCTTGTATTAGATGATGATGCTTTATGTCATCCGAAACGATTTCAATTAGAAGCTCTTTAAAAATAGAAAAAGACTTAATAAAATCGATATAAGGGATTTTTTCTCGATAAAACTCTCTACCCATACTCTTAAAGCGATATTCAAATGCAGAAGAGTCATCTTTGAGACATGCCAAAAGTTGTTCTTTTTTTCGGATAATAAGCGATAGAATAAATGCATGTTCAGAATAAAAAAAATGTTTTTTTCCACTGGATTTAATTTTGTTCTTAAAAACTTCAATCGCTGTATCCAAAATCGGTTCAAGCTCTTTGAAACTTCCAAAATCAAATAGGTGATTTTTTTCGCTATTCTCTCCAGCCATAGTATTCATTCCTCTTTTCAAAGACCCGTTATGTTTAACCATTTGAGCTTATCAGTTTTATCCCGACGCCGGAGAGTGAGATAATGCTCTCTTTTCCTACTTTTTTTCTCAGTCGATAGATCAGATTTTTAAAAGCAGATTCTGACATTGGCTCTTCAGAATTGATGGCATATTCAATCGAATCATAGTTCACGATTTGATTTTTATGGCGTATGAGGAGATCCAGCACGATACTCTCAACACGAGTCAGCGGGATTATATTTCCTGACATTTCAACCTGTCCGAGCAAAGGGCAATAATTAGAGCCGTTGCTTAAGCGAATCATAAAAGTACCGTCTTCTTGAAGCCTTTGAATGCACCCTTGCAATGCCTGGGTAATCGACGTGATACTTACTGGTTTGATTAGATAATCGACAAGTTTAAGTTTAATAGCTTCAAGGAGTTTCTGCGTGTCGTTGTGGACAGAAGTGATTAAAATAGGGAGATTGCTATTCTTGCTTCGTATCATTTTAGACAATTCCAGCCCGCTCATACCCGGAAGCTCGATATCGGTAATCACAATATGAATTTTTTCATCTTCAAGTAATAGAAGTGCATCTTCAGCATTGCCGCAATAAAAAACATTTTGACATAAGCGTTTCAAAAGTTCTAGTGTCTGTGCAGCGACAATAGGATCATCTTCAACATACATTACATTTATATTTTTCAAAAATTTGATGTCATAGTGACTATTGTTAATATTCATACTTCTATTATAAATTTAAATACATTAGAAATAGATGAGACTTTATTGAGACTTTTTTCAGAGAAGATTTAATGGTAAGTTAAAGACATTTTACATACAGACTTATACTACATATTAGGGAAATTAACATGGAAAACGCATCAATTCCTAATGTACAAATTGAACAGAATGGATTGACAGAGTGCAACGACGTTACCCATTTACTGCAACATATTAATGAATATAACAAGGCGTTGATGCATGGAGGACTCGTTACGAAAACGGATCCAGCCGGGATTATTACCTTTGTAAGCAAGAGATTCTCAGATCTGACCGGTTATCTCCCTGAAGAGTTGATCGGACAATCACACGCTCTAATACGCCATCCTAATATTAAAAATACAATTTTTAAAGATTTATGGAGAACGATAACCAAAAAAGAGATATGGTCAGGTGTAATGCAAAATATAAAACGCAATGGAGAGACTTTTTTTGCCCATACGACCGTTGTTCCTATTCTAGATATCAGTGGAGAGATTGTGGAATTTATCTCTATGCGTCATGACATCAGCGATTTGATTACAGGAAGAAAGGGATTTCGAAGCAGCTATAAAATTGATGTGTTAACCGGCCTTGGCAATCGTACCAAGCTCTTAGATGATATTCAAATGGTTAAAACCCCCATGTTGGCTTTAATCAATATTTCCCATTTTAAAGAGGTCAATGATACCTATGGTGTTGAAAGCGGGGATTGTGTTTTGGAACAACTTGCTGATTTATTTCAAAGTGAATGTCTTAAACATGATATTGAGGCATACCGTTTAAACGGTGATGAGTTTGCCCTTCTCGGAGGGGAAACTCATCACGCGCAATACTTTAAAAATGCCTTCGTCGGATTGGGCAAGTCAATCGAAAGTACCCCTTTCATTATTGGGACTGATACCATCAAGCTCAAAGTCAATATCGGTATATCATTGGGGCAGAAGGATGCACTGCTCCATGCGGGTATTGCACTTAAAGAATCAAAAAAAAATCACCGCCTGTTCAGTGTTGCAGATCATACTTCTGTAGCAATATTAGAATACAAAAATAACTTGATATGGAAACAAAAAATTATTGACGGGATTACAGAAGATCGTTTTGTTCCGTTTTATCAGCCGATTATCAACAACATAACCGGGCAAATTGAATCGTATGAGACATTGATCCGATTGATAGACAAAGGGGATGTCATCTCCCCTGCAAAATTTCTCGAAATTGCGAAATATGCCAATATTTACTCTGAATTGACACGAATTATGATTCGAAAAACGTTTCAATATTTTCATTACAAAGAGAGCAGATTTTCATTAAATCTGAATATCGAAGATATTCAGAATATCCATACCCGTCTTTATCTCAAAAAGATGCTTTACCTTTATACGGGAATCCAAAATCGGTTAACCATCGAACTTGTCGAATCCGAAGGGATAGAAAATTTCGATGAAATTATCGAGTTCATCAACGAAATGAAGAATCTCGGCTGCCAAATAGCGATTGATGATTTCGGGACCGGATATTCCAATTTCGAGTACCTGATGAAAATGAATGTCGATGTGATCAAAATCGACGGTTCCTTGATTCGCGGAATGATTGAGAATAAAAAACTTTATAACGTAGTTGAGTCGATTGTTCAACTTGCACAGAAAAATAATATAAAAATAATTGCGGAATTTGTTAGCAGTGCTGAGATTTACGATAAGGTAAAAGGACTTGGAATTGAGTATTCTCAGGGCTATTATTTTAAAGAACCTACAGCAACAACAGCCTAAGACTTTTTTGAGACTATAAAAAGAAATAATGATTCGAAGAGTCAAAATATGAGGTGATAAGGATGAGTAAACTCTTAAAAAACGAAATGGGTTCCATGACAAATGAATTCCTCGCAGAGACATTGCAAAACAACTATACTGAAATATTGTTAAGATGGAAAGCGTGTCAAAGTGTTCAAACCGTATTGTATAGCAAAGGGATCGATCTCGACTTTTTTATCAAGCATTTCGGGTCACGGGTACTAAACTATTTTATCGCGGTGTTACGTGGAGAACAGAAAGCAGGGCAGTGTCCTGTCATTATGGTGATGCTCAATTTTTTCTCCAGACACAATCTTAAGATTGATGAGATTTATAAAATTTGCGCCGGCAAACGCAACAGTGTCATCCATACACTGATTATAAGTGATTCGGACAGGATTCATGATCTTGTTGGATTTGCCAGTCGATTATTTGATGAAAATTTTGCCGGTGTTATTCGCGAATACACTAACCTTATATACGGGGTCAGAAATGATGATAACTGTGCAGCCGAATATGCATGTACGAGTAATAAGGAAAATATAACCACACTCAATCAAGGGCTTTTGGAAGAATATTTTTCGACAGATAAAGACGAAGAAAATAGAGTCCTTTTCCGTAACGACGATGCCGATGATCTCATGGAATATTTCGGTGAAGTTTCTGAACGCCTCTCGCTTGCTGCTATCCACTCTGATCCGAAGGAGATTTTGGCTGTAAGCAATATTTTTGCTCATACCTCATCTATATTACTCCACTACTCGCCGTATCTCGACACTCTCTCGGCGAGTATGAGTGAACTTTCTGTGGCAATGGATGAGCATAGTGAAGCCTTTATGGAAGTATTAAAATCTTCCGAAAACGGAATATTGAGACTTTTTGATGCCGTGAGTTCTGATATGGATCGTTATATAGAGCGTTTCTGTGTAGAGAGCATGGCGATGAAAAACGCACACCATATCCACGAACCAACTACTCTGAGCATTAGACAGATCATTACGATGTTCTCACCAGATCTGGTTGATGAAGGAGAGATAGAATTTTTTTGACGAGATCTATGATCGGATAACGCAAATCAAAAGCACTTAGAAGGAGTACTTAATGACGAGGGGAAATTTTGTAGACAACAGTAAAAAAGGTGCAATGTATGAATCAAACTAATGATACAGCAAAGACAGAAGGGCTGATTTTTTTTGATGATGGTGAAGTGTTGTATGACGATTTATACTTACTGTCGGAGACAGATGAAAAAGGGATTGTCACGTATGCCAGCGATTCATTCTTGAGGGTAGCCGGTTGGAAAGCAGCTGATCTATTG
>JBFYRD010000218.1:0-10490 GCA_041302405.1 Sulfuricurvum sp. | reverse complement strand
GGTACGTCTTAAAGACCTGCTCAACCATGCAGGAGTCAAAGGATCTGCAAAATGGGTCGGAGTCAATGGTTTAGAAAAACCAGCCATGGAGGCAACACCAAAATTTTTCCGTGAAATGAATATCGATGAAGCACTTAGCGGTGAACTCATTGTTGCGTATGAGATGAATGGTGAAGATTTGCCGTATCTCAACGGTTTTCCGCTTCGTCTTGTCATACCGGGGCATTTCTCGGATAGCTGGGTTAAAATGCTCTCAGAAATTACCGTATTTGACGAATACCAAAAAAGCTTTTTTATGGATGTTGCCTACACTGTTCCTGACAATGACTGTGAATGTGTCATATCCGGAAGCGATTTCGAATATAAACGCAAACCGATCGCAGTTATGAAAGTCAAATCGGTTATCGGTTACCCTACCCCAAATACCGTTATCAAAAAAGGTTCCCGTGTCAAAGTGACCGGAGTTGCATTTGACCAAGGAAAAGGGATCAAAGAGGTTATGATCTCCATCGATGGCGGAAAAAGCTGGAGTGCTACTGAACTTCAAAAAGATTACGGTAAATACGCTTATCGCCAATGGACCTACCAGTGGGAACCAAAGGCAAAAGGGGAATACACGATTATGGTTCGCGCCATTAATCGTATCGGTAATATTCAGCCACAAGTCAATGAAATCGGTTGGAATGCCGGTGGATATCAATACAATGCTGTTGACAGTGTCAACGTTAAAATCGTTTAAGGCTTTACTATGAAAAAATTATTCCTAATCACTCTCGCCTTAACTGTATCGGTATTCGCTCAAGTTTCAAAACCGATCGAAATGCCTTATGTCGATTATCCAATGGTAAAAGGGGATCATGATGAAATAGCACAGCAGTACTGTCTCATCTGCCATTCATGGGGATACGTTCTAAATCAAGGGAAAAAAAGCCGTCCTTATTGGACGGGTACCGTTGCCAAAATGGTGAATGAGTTCAAAGCTCCTATCGCAAAAGAGGATCAACAAACCATCATTAACTATCTCGTAAAACACTACGGCTATGAGGCACAATCAGGACATTAACTCCTGATTAGACCACTTCAATTCTCCCATTTTTAACCTCTATCACACCACTGAGTTCTGCCTCAAAAATCTCTGCAGGAAATGCACCCATCGCCTCTTCATAGGTTGGATGATTACGACAAAATGCAATAAATGGTGTATCATTGATTGCATTACGACCCTTTTGACTCATCAGTGCAATAAATAAATCGATATCATCAATCGCGATAGCTTTTCCCTCAGCCAGCAGTTGACGAGTAGCATTACTTTCTCGCAAACGATGTGGAAGTACATATATAGGCTTCTGCATTGCTAATGCAAATTCAACACTTCTCATGCTGCCGCTGCCGATATCAGCCTCTGAGACGATTAATACGTCACCCAGAGCCACAACGATCTCATTACGTACAACAAAACTCCACTCACGCGCTAAAAAGTCAGGTTCGAATTGACTCAGTGTGAGTCCTTTCATTTCTATATTTTCAATAAGCTTATGATTCGATGCAGGGTAGCGGACATCGATACCGCTGGGCAAAACGGCAATGGTATTCTCAGCCCCTGCTCCTTCATGGGCAATTTGATCAACCCCTGCAGCAGCGCCGCTTACGACAACCATACCGGATAAAGAGAGTTTTTTTGAGAGTTCATACGTTATAGCGCGCGTGTAGGGATTTGGTCTGCGTGTTCCGACGATAGAGATTTTAGGACGTGATAACACCCCTAAATTTCCTTTGTAATAGAGTTTTTCAGGATAGCGTTTCATGATAGAGAGTTCAGGGAGTAAAAAATCAATCGTTGTATGCATGCAAGTTGCTCTTTAATTATAATGAGTCATCTTAGCAAAGAAAAACGAATGATTTAAAAATATGTCAGATTGTCAGATTTGTTCTATTCCTACCAGTTCTACTTCACGAAGTATCTCTTTTGATTCCCTAAGCGCTTTAATCGTATCTGCTCTAGGGTGACCGATCGCGATCGCGGTTCCATGGCGTTTTGCTTTTTCAACTGCCTCTTTTATTTGCTTTTTAACGTTCGCTACGCCATCATGATGATCTAAAAAAACATCACGTCCATAATAACGTAAACCTAGTTTTTCAGCTACTTCAGGAACTTTTGTTTGTCCATTTGTTCGACTGTCAACAAAAATCAAATCCTCTTTTTTCATAACACGCATCAGTTTTTCCATCGCATCCGCATTTGCTGTAAATTTGGATCCTGTATGATTATTCATATAGCGGACATTCGGATAAAGCTGTTTTAGAGTTGAGATGCGCTGTGCGATTTTATCTTCTGAATCATTGATACGAAGTGTTAGCGACTCTTCGTCATTAAAATCAATCGCTTCCAAAGGTAAATGAACCATAAAACGAGTTTTCCCTTGTGCTAATCGAGCCGATTCCGGGTGACGCGTACTTGGAGGGAGAAATGACATGACCAATGGGAGACCCGTCGATTGTATCGCTTTTACATCGTGTGCATAAGAAACATCATCGATAATAATCACTAATTTTGCACCTTTAGTATCTGCCATAATCGGACGTTTTTTAGGAGGTGGCGGCAATGCTTGTTTATCTTTAGGTGCATATTCATGGTGTGGTTTTACCGGTTCGCGCTTAATCGATCTCTTCAGTGAATCGCTTTGCTCTTTATCCAAAAGTGCTTGAAGCTCTTTTTTAAGACGACGGATTTCAATATCTTGAACATTTTCTTTTGGTTTTGGTGTCGGGATATAACTTTTATCAATTCTTGCAATATCTTTGATTTGCTCAACCAATTGCTGTGTTTCTATTCGCTCTTGGGCAAGTTCTTCTTCTGCTTGAGAAAATCCGACAACATAACCGATTAATAATGCGATCAAAAAAAGGAGGAATCCGACGATTCCCCATCCTAGGCGTTGCAATGAAAAGATATGATTAGGTCGAGGTCGTTTACTCATAAAATGATAAAGCCTCTTAATAATGAAGTAGTTTCAGAGCGAATGCCCTGAAATGAAGAATTAGTTTGTGCTTTGGTTAACGATTTTGTTTTTAGAAATCCACGGCATCATTGCACGAAGACTTACACCCGTACGTTCGATCAATGACGCACGAGCATTTGTACGCTCAGCGTTCATACGAGGATAACCCGCTTGACCTTCAAGGATGAAATCTTTAGCGAAACGGCCGTCTTGGATCTCTTTTAGGATCTCTTTCATTGCTGCTTTTGATTGCTCATTGATAACACGTTTACCTGAAACATAGTCACCGTATTCAGCTGTATTAGAGATAGAGTAACGCATATCCGCGATTCCGCCCTCGAACATCAAGTCAACGATAAGTTTCAATTCATGCAGACACTCGAAGTATGCCAATTCAGGTGCGTAACCCGCTTCTGTCAATGTTTCGAATCCCGCTTGAACGAGAGAAACTGCACCACCGCAAAGAACCGCTTGTTCTCCGAAAAGGTCTGTTTCTGTTTCGTCTTTAAATGTGGTTTCGATGATCGCTGTACGTCCGCCACCGATAGCTGATGCGTATGAAAGTGCCAATTCTTTGGTTGTACCGCTTGGGTTTTGACCTACCGCGATCAAATCGGGAATCCCGCCACCGCGAACAAACTCAGAACGTACTGTATGACCTGGTGCTTTAGGGGCAATCATAGTAACATTGATATCAGCAGCCGGCTGAATACGTCCGTAGTGAATGCTGAAACCGTGACCGAATGCGATAGTAGCACCTGATTTTAAGTTCGGAGCGATTTCATTTTTGTAGATTTCTGCTTGGTTTTCATCCGGAAGAAGGATCATAACTACATCAGCGTACGCAGAAGCTTCTGCTACTGTCATTACTTTAAACCCTTTAGCTTCCGCTTTGCCCCATGAGCTCCCCTCTTTGCGAAGACCGATAACAACTTCAACACCGCTGTCACGAAGATTTTCCGCGTGTGCGTGACCTTGTGATCCGAAACCGATCATTGCCACTTTTTTGCTTTTGATTAATTCGATATTACAATCTTTATCGTAGTAGACGTTCAATGCCATACAGGTATCCTTAGAGTAAGCTCATAGGCTTAAAATTTAGCGGATTATACCCCACTTTTGCATAAAAATAGTTTAGTGCACCCTTACGTATATTTGCTAAATTGTTCGCTAAGGATGCCACAACGATCCCGTGCTACAATCTCATACAAAAAATGGAGCCCTTTTATGAAAAAATTCAACCTTTTTAAAGAGATTATTGTTGTAGCGCGCAATGATTTTATGAATGCGATCAATTGCAATAAAAAATTTGCGATTACCTATGAGGGAAAAATCGAATTTGAGCCCTTTAGCCAAACGATGATAGCAATCTTCGAAGGAACTATCCCCCCTCTTCCACCGCTCTCTACGACCCTGCAGCGTCCGCTTACAGAAATGTTGGGAAAAGATTATCGAATCGTCGAAGATGATGACCGGATTTTAATCAAGGCATCACCGGCATGGCAAAATATCATCGGTTATAACCGTGTTCGTGCCCTGTACGACGATACTACCGCTGATGGAATCGACAAATTTGCTGATAAAGAGTTAGAACAGATAGGCTGGCATGCAACTGAGTTTAATATCAGTTATCGTGAAATCGTCGAGCAGTTTGAAAATCAGTGTGATGGAACGATTATATGTATTGAGCAAGAAGAGCCGTACCAATTTAGCGGTTTGGGGTTTGTTTCTAATATTGAGCAAACACGTAAAGTTGCCTTTGATTTTTGTGTTTCCATCATTAAAGAAAAGTTGACCAATGATCCCGACTATGCAACGCTTTCGAGTGATGAAGAGGAAGCGGCGGAGTTTTTTAAAATTATTTAGTTTCACGCCATCGGAGCTAAGTTCCGATTGGCTGCGCTAACGCTAAGTTCTCTTCGGCAGAGTACCCGCACACTAGTGTGCTTGAAGATACCGCTCTAAAATTATCTTCGCCGAAAGAGAGTCAATCCGTCCGTCGCGCTTGTAGCGGATTTCACCCCTCATAAGCTCTTCGGCTTCTTGGGAGCTGTGGGATTCGTCTTGGTAAGCGATCTCTCCGCCAAATTCGACGAGATTCATAAAGTGTGCTACTCTGCGACGCATCTCATCCTCTGTCGTACTTCCCATCGGAATACCCACAACAACCGTCGTTGCCTCGTATTCATTTAACACTTTTTTAACATCGTTAGCGGCTTGGTTGCGATTTTTCCTCTCAATGGCGGGTAGTGGGGTGACAAGTCCGTTTCCATAGCTGAGGGCTAATCCGATCCGTTTTAGTCCCAAATCGATCGCGATAATAGCCCCCATCATTTTCCCAAACAGAACTGACCAAACATCTTGTCAAACATCTCATCAAGTTCATACGGTCGGCTAATGGAGGCAACAGCACGAATCGCGGCATTGATATGAAATGAGAAAAACTCCAGTTCTCCGTTATGCAACGGCTCATACGCTTCATCTATCGAGCGGACGGCATTTTCGGTCGCACTGATTTGACGTTGTGAAATGAGCATCATCTCCTCGCCATCATTTTCATAATCCATCAAGTTACTCAACGTATCGAGCAGAGATTGTGTATCTTGTTTACAGCTCAAACGAATCGGGCTATAGTGATCTATAGTCGTTGAATCAAATGACTGTGGTAGATCGGATTTGTTCAAGATACAGATAAACGGTTTTTCGGCACGGTAACGCTCGATCAAATCGATAATTGAGCGATCTTCCTCATCGATCTCTCGCGAAGCATCAAACAAAGCGATCACTACATCTGCATTTTCAATCGCCGCGATAGAGCGTTCAATCCCGATCCGTTCAATCTCATCGTGAGCGTTACGTATCCCCGCTGTATCGACCAGACGGATCAGGTGAGTCCCAATACGTACCTGCTCTTCAATCGTGTCACGCGTTGTCCCTGCTATGTCGCTGACGATAGCCCGCTCGTAATCGAGGAGCGCATTAAGAAGTGAACTTTTCCCGACGTTAGGTTTACCGATGATTGCTACCCGAAACCCCTGCATCAAACCTGAACGTCTGCGGCTCGATTCAAGTGTACGGGAGAGGGTCTGTTTTATCTTCTCTAGCTTTACCTCGATCTGTTCTACAACATCTTGAGGCAAATCCTCTTCCGCATAATCGATCACCACTTCGGAGTACGCCAGGATTTCGAGGAGCGAATCACGGATGCCCTCGATGTATCCACGCAACTCCCCCTTCATCTGACGCGCTAAAATCCGTGCGGCATCGTCACTTTTGGCTTCGATAAGTGCGGCAGTTGCTTCGGCTTGGGTCAAATCTAAACGACCGTTTAAAAACGCTCGTTTGCTAAACTCTCCCGGCTCAGCCAAGCGTGCCCCCTCGGACAATACAGCTCGTAACAACGATTCGGCAACCACGTAACCACCGTGACACTGAAACTCTACGACCTCTTCCCCCGTAAAACTGCGTGGTGCTTGGAAATAGATGACGATCGCTTCGTCGATCAATGTCCCATCATTATGATGTAATGAAGTCAAAGTAGCGTAACGAGGTTGAAGTTGGTTTTTTTGGGTAAGTTTTAACGCAATAGCGAGAGACCGATCTCCGCTTAAGCGGAGGATCGAAATAGAACCTATACCATTCGCCGTGGCGATAGCAGCAATGGTGTCAGACATCAATATTCGTGGTAACTGTTGATAATGATAAACTTACCGCCATCACGGGTAGAGCGGATCGCGACATAGCGATCCGGGTAACGATCACGGAGTTGTTTGAGGGCGATTTGTACCAGTACACCATCTAAAACCTTGGTTTGTGCACGTCCCTCTTGATCAATAATTTCACAGATATTGATAAGGTAACGGGAAATCGATTCTTCTTGATTTTTCAAAAATTCAGCGATCTCAAGACGTAATTGCATTCCATATACCGCATTGATCCAGTTAAAGAGCATATACGAGAGGGCTTTATAACGATATCCCTCTTTACCGATCATCAACGCCGCATCGGCACCTGTGAACTCGACAAGAAGGGTGTTTTCATCATACACACTTACCTCGATATTATTAATATCAAAACAAATGTCTTTAAAAAGGATATTAATCTGTTCTTTGACTTCATCGGCACACTCTTGTGCTGAAATTTCGTAATAATCCCCCTCTATCTCTGAGGGTTCTTCGAAATCATCTGCTTGCTCGTAAAATTCATCTCCCAAAACCAATTCTTCTGGCTCTATTGATGAAGGTTCATCAGCAAATACCTCTTCTGGCGTTTCAAAAACTTCTTCGTCCTCTTCCACTGCAGCGGTATGAGGAAGATTAGCGATGATAATGGCTGATTTTTTAAAAAGACCCAATACCCCGTTGGAGGGGAATTGAACAATCTCAACTTGAAGGGCGGTAACCGAACAGTCAAACGCAGCAGCCGCTTTAGCGTACGCTTGCTCTAGAGTAGGTGCTTCAATCTTTTTCATGATGCTTTTCCGCAAGATGGGATTCATGACGAGCCGCACGAGCCGCTTCAAATTGTTTATTTACCAAATACTGTTGCGCGATTGAGAAAAGATTGTTCACGAACCAGTACAACACAAGCCCTGCTGGGAAAGTGAAGAAGAAGAACGTAAAGATAACCGGCAAAAATTTAAAGATTTTTTCCTGCAACGGATCGGTAAAGTTGCTCGGTGTAATCTTTTGTTGGTAATACATCGTCGCACCCATCAAAATAGGGAGGATGAAATACGGGTCCATACGGGATAGGTCGGTAATCCAACCCATCCACGCTGCACCTTGAAGTTCTACCGCATTGAGTAAGACACGATAAATTGCAAAGAAAACAGGAATTTGTAAAATCAACGGCAAACACCCGCCCAATGGATTCGCACCGTGTTTTTTGTACATTTCCATGACCGCCGCATTCATACGTGCAGGATCACCTTTGTATTTCTCTTGAACCTCTTTGATACGCGGAGCGATATCTTTGATTTTCTGCATTGACACCATCCCTTTGTGAGTCAAAGGATAAAGGAAAATACGGATCAAAATGGTTAAGCCGATAATCGCCCAACCCCAATTTCCGAAAATACCATGCAACCACATCAACACTTTAAAAATCGGGGTAGCAACAAACGTAAACCATCCAAACTCGATTGCATTAACAAGGACAGGGTTGATCGATTCAAGTGTTTTATACTCTTTTGGTCCGATATATCCATTGAAAACAAAATTTGTCGTCCCCTCTAAAAAACTGACAGGATTATTATTGACATCTCTCTCAACGGTAACTTGCGTTGCTTTATCAAACCCGTAAAAAATCGTGGCGTAATATTGATCGAAAGCTGAAACGAGATGAACATCGCTAAAGATTGAACGCCCCTCAACATCACCGTCTTCAAAAATCGTGGTTAGATTATCACCAGAATAGACCATTCCCCCCACAACTGTCATCATTTGTTCAATAATTTCAGGGTGTTGCCCGAGGTACAGAGAATAACGCTTCTCATTTGAGAGGGAAACTTTTGCGTCATAATGTCCATCTGCGTAAAACGTTAATGTTTTTGTAACCGTTAATTCTGGAAGATTTTGACTCAGAACAAGGGTTGCTTTCCCCTGTTCACCCAAGGTAATATTGGTCATATTGGTTGTGTAAGCGGTTTTTGCCGCAACATCATTAAGTGCTTCATCTGCAAAACGAATTTGAAGCGGCTTTGCACCAGTACCTGCAATCAGTTCAGAAAGTTTCCCATCGGTACCGTTATGTTTCGCATCACTGAGAATAACTGATGATATACGTCCGAGTGTATCGATTTTGAGGGTAAACTCTTTCGCTGTAATGGTAGTTAACGTATCGGTAGTGACTGTTTTTATATCTGAAACACTAGATGCATTGCTTTCCGATTGCACTGCCGTGGAAGCAGATGCAACGCCATTACTTGCTGAACTTACTTCAGTCGTATTATTTTCACTGTTCGGTGCTTGAGGAGGAAATAGCGTGGTATAGCCTATAAAGAAGACAAAAGATAAAGCGACGGCAACGAGAAGTCGCTGATTGGGAGTAAACTTTTCTAACACTGTGACCCTTTAAACTTAAAATTTTTAATCAGAAAATAATTCTGTTGATGTGGAACAAACCAGTATTTTATCGTATTTATGGAGAGTTCGGAGGGTTTTAACATCGGTTTGTTGATAATCGGATAATCAATACCGCCGGAAAAAAGTTGATTGCACCGCAAAATTCGTAAAAAAGTGGAATAAAATGCACGAGGAAGGGTGTTTCGCTCAAACTGCCACAGAGCATATTCGGAGCATGAGGGGTAGTGACGGCACGCACCGCGTGTCACCAAAGAGAAAGAGTGCCGATAAAGCCACAGGAGCTTAAGAAAGAAGATTCTTATCATCACTCACTCCAGCCATGGCACCCGTCCGTTTTAAAACATATTTGCAGTCGCGTCGCACTGTATCGAAAGGGTTGTCAAATAACCCCTTCTTGGCGACAAAAACGTACCATCCGTCTTGCGCATTGGGTGAAAACTCATCAAAAAGTGCCCGAAGGCGTCTTTTGCAACGATTTCTCACTACTGCATTTCCAACTTTTTTACTGGCCGTGTATCCAACTTTTTTTTCTCCCGTTAAGGGGAGATAAAACAACGCGATTGATGTGCTATGTGCATTTTTTCCGCGTTGATAAACACGCTGAAACTCACTATGGAGCTTTAGCATCGAAAAGCTATTTAGACAGCCAATCTTTTTCTACCTTTAGCACGACGAGCGTTTAATACTCGACGGCCGTTTTTTGTCGCCATACGTGCACGGAAACCGTGGGTACGTTTACGTGGCGTATTATGCGGTTGGTATGTTCTTTTCATAAGCCATTCCCTTTAGAAATTTTTAGCACGCAATAATAGACAATTCTTACTTAAAGAGGGGTTAAGTTTCGTAAAAGCTTATTAAATCTATCTGGGATATGGCCGATATACTCACTACGAATCAACCTAATATAGAGGCATTACTATGACAACGGCAACATCGTATGACGCTTATCGTTCACATGAACTAAGCATTCAAATGAAAACCAGTAGCGGAGATACGCTCTCTTTAAACTTTGAAAATGAACAATCGCTCTCTATGAGTAGCAAAACAACGTCAAATTCCAAAGAAGAAGCATTCTCATTCTCATCGATGCAAGCTTTTTCTTTTAATATTGAAAGCAACGGAATCAGCGAACAAGATCAAAAAGAGATCAATGCTTTTATGAAAGAGGCACAGCCGTACATCGATAAGTTTATGAAAGAGCTCGAAGAGCAAAACCAAACTTCACCGATCAATAAGATCGCTTCAGACGTGACAAAACTTATCGGAAATCTAAAAAATAGTGATGAAAATATCAAAAATCACGCAAAAAAAGGGGTCGTTGATCTTTTTGATAATGCGATAAAAGAGACAAAAACGACCGAAAAAATGATCGAAGAGGCTCAAAAATTAATGCAAAAAATCATCG
>JBFYRD010000217.1:0-3142 GCA_041302405.1 Sulfuricurvum sp. | reverse complement strand
CGATACCGTTTGAATCTCTGTTGCTGTTAATGTACGCTAACAAATTAGCTAAAACACTCTCTTGCATCTCGATCTCATTGCGCTGAGTTTGGAGTTCACTCAGTTTTTGACTCGCGATGATCCCTTTTTCTTTTGGATCGATGACAATGTGTGCTGATTTAAAATTCTCCAAATTGGTCGCCGAATTTTGGAGTGCGATATTAATCCCTTTTAGCTGTTGGTCGATAAACGCCAAGGTATTTTTAGCACTTGAATTTTTCGCTTCGATACTCTGTTCGCGGTACGCTTCGGCAATCGCATTAAGAATCACTTGGGCACGTTCAGGGACATTATCTTCATAAGAGAGCTGAAGAACAGACCCTTTTTCCGAGGTTATCGCTACACTGAGGGCTTCTTGGATTTCGGGAAACATAAATTCGTTAGGAGTTATCGTGAATGCATAGTCCGTGTTGGTAAATTCTCCCACCTTGTTAATGGTTATACGAAAATAAGGGGTATTGATAGGAGTATTGTACGTATAAATTTCGTTGATATATATCGGTTTTTCATCCGCAGGAACACTCCCTGCGATAGACCGAATTACGTTCACAACTTTCATTCCTAAGGTCGGCTGAACACTCAAACGGAAGCGATTGCCATCCAGCGGGTGGAGTTTAAACGTATAGCCGATCAGGCGCTCGACAATCGCATCGGCATTAACCGAAAAGGGTGTATCACGATAAAGTTCGACCGTTTTAAAATTTTTGCTTGTGTAGTAGCGTGTGCCGATATTGACTTTTTGCAACGCTTTTTGGGCAATAAAATACGATTGCAGTACAGCGATTTCATTGTCAACATTTTGTCCCCGTGCGTCCAAAGCTGTCGCCATAAAATCATCTTCTCCGGCTCTAGAAGAGCTTGATGTCGAAGAAGACTGGATTTGCAGGCTCAAACTCGCCTGATAAATACTGGTACTAAAGTAAGCATAAACAACCGCAAGCAATGTTATCACTGATGTAATGGCGATAATAGAACGTTTATAGCGGCTCAGTGTCGCAAAGATATCTTTGAGATCGATCTCTTCATCCATCATCGATGGATGGATATTTTGATTATTTGAATAAGAAGACATCTACAGCTTTTCCGTTCTTAATAGAGGTGTAGCTAACAAAAGGTGCTAGCATCGAAGTGATCATGTCAAAGAACGGCATTTGCTCTTTGAACGCTACGTTGTATGCTTTCATATCACGTGGCTGGATATAAACAATATCGTTAGGCTGGAGCAGCAAACTGGTCATTTTCATTTCTGAAATATTGGCAAGATTGATCTCACGAATCATTGGGGTACGCACCCCTCCGCGAACAACTTTGACATTCGTTCGTTCTGCATCATCGGTGAGGTCTCCGGCATAAGCAAGCGCTTCAAACAGGCTCATCGTTCCGTTTGTTACCTGAATCACTCCCGGTTTTCGCACTTCACCTAAAACAAAAAGTTTTTGATTGAGGATCTTGACGCTTACAAAAGGGCTTTTTAAATATTTGCGATACGCCTGCGTCAAAGTGTCGGTAGCTTCTGCTTCCGTAAGTCCTGCAATTTTGACAGCACCTACGAGCGGTAATCTGACAGTACCGTCGTTAGGAATTAAAAATCCCTCGGTACCATCACGGGTTTGATAATTCATTCGACCTGCAGTGTTTAAGAGTACATTGAGTTCTTGGTTTCCATCACCGGTCGATTGGTTAGCGACAATAATTTCGATACGATCACCTTTGGTTATCTTCCATTCAAACTGCACCTCTTCGGCATAATCGTTCTCAGCAACATTTTTAATAGCCGTTTTGTTATCATCAAACATTTTAAACGTCGTGGTTGAACACCCACTGATCATTAAACCTAACGCCATCAGTACTGTATAAAATATACTCTTCACAACGCCCCTTTATCAAAAAGTTCTTTGTAGTTCCACACCGTGGAACATTGTTATAAGTATAACGTATTTACACAAAATATTTATTTATCTGTATCCTTATAAATTATACTATTACCGCTAGATTACAATAAACCATCCCTCTGCATCCGCTCTTGGAGTGCTATTAAAATGTAGGCACTTACGGTTCCTCCGTGAAAAGAGCGGATTTTATCTTCCCACTCTGTCGGGATAGTGATGAGCTTCTTTTTTTTCTCTTTCTCTTTTCTGCTCTCCTCTTCACGCTCACTCATTGCGGCAGAACTTTTTACTTTTTCGATGTTTGCCAAGAAACTTTTTTTAGCCATTTTATATCCTTTATATATATTTTAAATATGCTTAATATACCTATTTAATGTTCAAAATCGATTTTACTTCGTTGAACAGTTCATCCATCTCTTGATCGGCTCGGCTAAAAATCCGGTACTCTTTAATGCATTTGCCCTCACCTACAGAGTTGGCAATGTCCACACGCTGACGCAGTATCGGAACCAGAAGTTCAAAATGTTCCGAAGTGCACACAAAATCGATCAAATCGCCGAAGCGTTTCATAGCGGGGTTTATGTTGTTGAAGAGGACATGGGTTTTAATCGTCTCACCCTGAATCTCTGAGAGGCTTTTTAGAATCTCTTCGTATTTTTGCAATCCCATGAGATCAAAAGGTTTATCGCTCACCGGGGTAATCAGTAAATCCGAGGCGATCATGGCGACACGGTTGAAAGCACTGTCAAATCCCCCTGAATCGATGATAGTGAGGGTATCTTCCGAATCGGCCGCCGCATACTCAGCCAACTCTCCGGCGGAGTTAAAATGGAGCATTTGAATCGGGGTGAGCTGGTGCTCCTGGCGCAGAGCGTTGGTCACGGTGAGTGAGCGCTGAGTATCGAGATCGACAATACGCGTTTCTATGATTTTCGAGAATAAAACAGCAAGATTCCAGGCGATGGTGGATTTGCCGACGCCCCCTTTTTGATGTGAGAGAGTAAGGATCATTTATATGCCTTAGATATTTTTTTAATATCTAAAGTATATATATTTATCCCTTAAATAAAACAGAGAAAACTTTTAATGTGTTTTTAATTATTAAAAAGTGGAATTATTTAATTATCCTTTCTTTATAATTTAAATATAAAATTAATATAATAACACAAATTGCTAGTTCAAATTATAGCTGAACAGCAGATTTTGTTTGCATT
>JBFYRD010000216.1:0-2751 GCA_041302405.1 Sulfuricurvum sp. | reverse complement strand
GATGCAAACCCTTGGTAGCGACGAAATGGAGATTCTCGAGATGGGGATGATTGATCCGTTGATCGATCCTGGTATGAGCATTCCTGCTGTACCTGTTCATGTATCGAATGCAATGCATGAAGATGAACTTATCCGTGTTCTCGCTTCAGCTCAAGAGGCATTGTTTGAATCGAATACTGCGTATGAAAATGCTTTTAAACCGTATGCTTCAGAACCATTTGAAATCGAGTACGTTATCAGCGCCATGGATGCGGAGATGGTTGATTACGTTCGTGCCAACCATACAGAAGATATTAAACGCGGTATTAGCCAAATGGCTAAAACAGAACGCTCTACCGCACTGCGTACGATCCGTAAAATTATTATGGGTGAAAAGCCTCAGTGGAATGAGCATGATCTCAAAAAAGCGATCGAATCGGTAAAACGTTCTATGGTTCGTGCGCAAATATTGGATGAAAACGTACGTGCAGATGGTCGCGCGCTCAACGAAGTTCGTCCTATCCGTATCGAGACAAATGTATTGCCGAGTGCTCATGCATCAGCCCTCTTTACCCGTGGGCAAACCCAAGCATTGGTGATTTTGACTCTCGGAGGGGCAAAAGATGCCCAAATGTTCGAAAACCTCACCGACACCGGAACCCAAAACGAAGGATTTATGGTTCACTACAACTTTCCGGGATTCAGTGTCGGTGAGCCCTCACCGATCGGTGCGCCGCGCCGTCGCGAATTGGGACACGGTAATCTCGCTAAACGTGCGCTAGAAGGAGCTTGTGTACGTAACGGGCAAACGATCCGATTGGTGTCTGAGATTTTAGAATCGAACGGTTCTTCATCCATGGCTACCGTATGTGGCGGCTATATGGCGCTTCGTGCCGGAGATATCGAGATGGCTGATCCGATCGCCGGTGTCGCTATGGGGATGGTTCAAGAGGGAAATCGTCACGCAATTTTGACCGATATCATGGGGCTCGAAGATCATGATGGTGATTTGGATTTTAAAGTAGCAGGTTCCAAAGAGGGAATTACCGCAATGCAGATGGACATCAAACTCGGTGGTATCCATCTTGATGTTCTTCAAGAAGCACTTTATCAAGCATCAGAAGCGCGTGCACATATTATCGATATTATGCTCAGTTGCGAAGATCATATTGAACTCAACGAGGGGACGTTGCCAAGCACCGATCTTTTCCAAATCGATCCGAGTTTTATTGGTGATATCATCGGGCAAGCGGGTAAAACAATCCGTGAGATTATCGAACGTTTTGATGTAACAATCGATATTGATAAGAAAAAAGGGTCTGTCAAGCTTACGGGGAAAAACCGTGACGGTCTACGCGGAGCACGTGATCATATCGAAGGGATCATCAGCGGCGCAACTCCGGTTGAAAAAGTGGAGTATAAAGTGGGCGACGTGGTCAAAGGAAAAGTGAAAAAAATCGTTGACTTCGGAGCTTTTATTGAACTTCCCGGGGGCATTGACGGATTAATCCACATCTCTAAACTCTCTGATGGGCATATCAGTCGGGTGAGTGACGCAGTGAGCGAAGGGGATGAATTGATGGTGGAGATCGTCGAATTCAAAGGCAATAAAATCGGATTGGGTCGAGCTAAGTAATCACTTTTATGTTGCACACTAAAACGAATTCATCCGTTTTAGTGGCAGGGACAAATGTCCCTACAACCCCCTAAAGCTACAAAAAACAATGTTTTTTGAGAATTCAGTAACATTTTAGTTCTTTGGTTTTATAATTCCATCCACAAAGTGATAAGTAGGGACACTATCCGAACAGACTTTGATTTAAACACGGAGATTACTTATGAAAAAAGTTCTTTTTCTTATGCTCGCTCTTGTTGCTTCAGTATTCGGTGCTGAAGAAGCAGTAGCGGTTGTTGAAGCAACTGTTGAAGCTGCACCTGCGGTAGCTGCTGCATCTGCAGACGTTGCTAACCAAACATTGAAAGCGTATTCTATGATCGCTGCTGGTGTTGGTCTTGGTTTGGCTGCTCTTGGTGGAGCAATCGGTATGGGTAGCACTGCTGCTGCAACAATCGCTGGTACAGCTCGTAACCCAGGTCTTGGCGGAAAATTGATGACTACTATGTTCATCGCTCTTGCTATGATCGAAGCACAAGTTATTTATACACTTGTTATCGCTCTTATCGCTCTTTACGCTAACCCGTATTTGGCTGCGTAAGTTTTACCTCTCTTTCGGTCAGCTCTAGTAGCTGACCACCTTTTTTATGCGGTCGTGGTGGAACGGTAGACACGCTACCTTGAGGTGGTAGTGCCTTACGGGTGTGGGGGTTCAAATCCCCCCGACCGCACCATCTTTACTTAAAAAACTCCCTAAAACTTTTTCTTTCTTCTAACGCAATTATTTATTGGCGTTTCTAATCTAAAATATCCCTCTCATTGGTGTATAATCATCCTACTTTAGTTTAGGATTTCATTATGTTACTCAGTGATCTCGTTACCCATAAAAATGATTTTCTCTCTTCAGACGTATCCTTGTATGATTCAATAGAGAGGATGGGCAAAGAGGGGATTAGCCATGTTATATTGATTGAGAATGATGTGGCTGTGGGTGTATTAACTCTTAGAGATGTTATCGGACTTTATCGCAACGGAATTGATGGTGAAAACAAGGCACTTCAATATGCAACCTATCCCATAATCTCAATACATATCGATCGTCCTGTTGAAATGGCCGTAGAGCTGATGATAGACTATGAAATCCGCCGTTTAGTCTT
>JBFYRD010000215.1:0-2508 GCA_041302405.1 Sulfuricurvum sp. | reverse complement strand
GATGCCTGTCAATACCTGTTTAGCAGAAAGTATCAGCGACACCCAAGACCCAATGCTTAGAGCGATTTTCACTAACGTCTTGCAAGATATTGAAAGCGGACTAAGTCTCAGTAAATCGGTTGTTAACTACCAAAAACAACTCGGAACCTTATCACTCTCTATGTTTGAACTCGGCGAACAAACTGGAACGCTCAGCGACGCAATCACAAAACTCTCGGCTATTTTACAGCAAATGTTCGATAACCGCCAAAAACCCAAAAAAGCAACCCGATATCCTCTTTTCATCATTATTGCCATGAGTATCGCATTTACGGTCGTAATCACCTTTGTCGTTCCCCAATTTCAATCCTTTTTTCAAGAATCAGGGATGGAGCTTCCCTTCCCGACCAAACTTCTTTTGTGGACAGAACACGCTATCAGTACCTATGGACCTTATATATTAACGGGAGCTATCACCTTGTCGATAGGATTTAGTATGGCGTATGCCAGAAATCCAAAACTCCGCCTCAAAACCGACCAATATTTCCTTCGGATTTACATCGTCGGAAAAGTGACCTATTATGCCATGATCGGGCGATTCATTTATCTCTTCAACGTACTTACCGATGCGGGAATCCCAATGATCGACGCCCTTAATATTGCTATGGGAGTCGTAGACAACAGTTACATCAAACAAGAACTCAAAAAGATCCCTTTAGCAATCGAAGATGGTCGCTCACTGGCCCAAGGCTTTGATGAAAGCGGCCAATTTGAAGGGATGGTGTTACAAATGATCAAAGCGGGGGAAAGCAGCGGCTCGCTGGGCATTATGCTTGGAAAAGTGAATAAAGTGTATAATAATCGATACGACTATATCGTCGATAATGTTGCCACCTTAATCGAACCAATTTTGATTGCTGCTATTGCCGGATTCGTACTGGTCTTGGCGTTGGGAATCTTTTTACCGATGTGGTCAATGATTGATATTGCAGGATAAACCATGGAAATTGAAACGGGCACCATTACAATCGCTATTATGAGTACGATTATCCTCGCATTTGGGCTATGGATAATCCACAAAATAACGAATATTTAAGATCTCTCTTCTATCTTTAGAATGATATTTTCTGCCCCGTTTGGGTGGATTAGATCAGCTAATCTTTCACTTTTAGAACATATATCACTATTTATCGCTTCTTGAAGCTTACCTACCAAATCATTATTTTGACGCTCACACCATCCTGCATTATGATCGATAATATAACGGGCATTATGGTATTGGTGGTCCCCCGCCGCACTTGGATAAGGGATATAAAAAGCAGGGACTCTGGAAGCGCATAACTCCCATAATGTGCTTGCCCCCGAACGGCTGATCGCAAAATCGCTCCGTCCAATCAACTCAACAATTTGGGTCGTAAATCCATACACCTCAGCATCAATCCCTAATGCATGATACGCGGCACGAACACGCTCTTCTTCTTTAATGCCGCATTGATGGATGATATGGATCTTCCCCGCATCCAACCAAGGAGCTATCTCCAAAGCTAAATCATTGATAAATTTTGCCCCTTGAGAGCCTCCGAGAAAAATAACCGTTTTAATGGCATTTCGAATACGTGCGTTTTGAAAATAGCGCTCATTGACCGGATAATCACAATGATTTTGACCCTCTTCATAAGAGCTGTAGAACCCTTTAGCATAAGGTCGGAGCAATCGGTTTAGTTTCCCGGTAACAGCATTTTGTTCATGAATGTAAAGAGGTATTTTACTCATCAACGCCGCTATTGCCGCAGGTGCCGCTGAAAATCCTCCAACACTGATAACCGCATCAGCTTGAAACGTTTGAATGAGCTCTTTTGACGTAACTACCGCTTTGAGGATTTTCCATAGTGCTCCCAGTTTTCCAAATCCTCTTTTATTGACAACCCCCGTTGTCTCTAAAAAATGGGTTGCTTCAAAAAGGGTACTCTCTCCAAACCATTGACGATCTTGTCCTGAAGTTGATCCGATAAATACAGCGCGATGACCTCTGGCCTTAGCTGCTTCAGCAAGCGATAAAGCAATAACGAGATGTCCGCCCGTTCCGCCGCCGGTAAAAATAAGATTCACTGAAACCCCCTATTCTTAGTCATCCTGAACAAGATTCAGGATCTTAGATTGCGGATCGAGTCCGCAATGACATTGTTATTTTTTATCACCTGGTTTGTATTTTATTTTCTTGGAGAGCATCAGTACCATCCCTATAGCTACCGATGAGGCCAACATCGCTGAACCTCCATAACTCAAAAAGGGGACAGATATCCCTTTGATCGGCGTCAAACCACTGATCCCATACGCATTGACCATAAACGCAAACGTAATCAAAAGTCCTACCCCTAAACTAAACAGATAGGCAGTATCGTTATGGGAACGATTCGCGATTTTAAAAAGACGATGAAGCAGTGCGATAAACACAAAGGTAACGAAAAATACCCCTATGAACCCAAACTCTTCAGCAATACCCGCCAAAACAAAGTCGGTATGCACCTC
>JBFYRD010000214.1:0-3536 GCA_041302405.1 Sulfuricurvum sp. | reverse complement strand
TATGGACCTGATCGGGTGAAATTGACTTTTTTAACCCCTAATGCATGGGTTATGCGCTATCTTAAACAGCAACTCTCTTCTCTTTTACTCAGTTCGACATCCACAGCTCTTTATATCGATGTGACGACTTCGCAGGCCAAAGCACGTCTTGAAAAAACACTTAATCGTCGAGAAGTACTCCATTTTATGATCAATTACCATTACGATGATGCATTTATGAGTAAGTTGTATGGAAACTATCGAGGGTGGGGGCATGGAAACGATGCAATCGATAAGATGATCCGTTACCATGCGATTTTTGAGATACCGATGGGCTCATCTCCCGAGGATTTGAAAAAGCGGTATCGTACTCTCGCAAAGCGGTATCATCCTGATCGTATCCAGAGTAAAAATCCAAAAACAATCAACAAATACACCGAAAAATTCCAACTCCTCCAAGAGGCATACGGCGCATTACAAGCGGTTAGTTAATACACTTAAATCTTCGGCACAAAAACGGTACAGATGTTTGTCATTCATATCACGCAATTCATTTGAAAAGCCCCGTTTGCTAAAGAGTAAAATTTTATTTGGAGTGATTGAGAGCTTAGTGCATTTCTCTTCGAGTTTATGAAGTTCTTTTTTGTTCACTTTGTGGTTTGTCCATTTGCACTCCCCGACCCAAATTTCCCCCTCCATCGTTTCACAAAACAAATCGATCTCCACTTCACGGTTCCAATAGCTTCCTGAATCGAGGATATCACTTTTAAATTTTGGTGCTAAAACGTCTCGAATATAAAGGTCGCATAACTCTTCGAAGGTAAATCCGACAAATGCGTTAAACTGTTCCTGAAAATGGTTCATAAAAGGGAAAAAATTCCCTTCACGGATTGATTTTGAAAAGGGTTCCACAAAGGCAAACCAGAAGCGCAAAAAAGGGGAGGTAAAGCGATATTTATGTGAAATTCGATGGTGCTCAACCTCTTTTTTAAAACGTTGTTTAGGATGGGCACGTTCAAGCGGCATTTCACGTGAGCGTTCAAGTGTGAGATAACCGCTGGTGCGTAAAAATTCAAAAGCCTCTGCTCCGCGCTCTTTGCCGATACGAGCACGGCGATAAGCTGATCCCTGTCGTCGATCACCAACCGCTACCGCGTGTAAAAGATTCAGATACAGGGGATCGTCTTGGAGCGTTTTGAGGAGATAGCCTCTATGGGATTCAAAGTCTTCAAGGATGTGGTGCGTAATAAGCGACTCAATCGGTTCATCGGTATTGATAGCCCCATCGTACCCGCCAAAAATAGAGAACAACTCAATACATTGCTCCATGTCTTGGGGTAGATTGCGCTGAAAAAAAGTGCTTAAAAGATTTCTATCCATTGGATAGATTATAACGCATTGCCCTACGAAGCGAGTACGGTTTCTATGTTTTTCAAAATCTTTTTGACTCGCTCAGTGTATTGAGAAAGTTTATCTGTATATTTATTTGCACCTGATGCATTAACTTCAAGTTCACTCAATACATCCATCATAGTTCGGACGAAATCACGGTGATTAGCACATTCATGACATACCGAAGTGTTAGCGCACATACCGCTATTCATCGTAAAATAGGCCTCTTCGGTAGCAATACTCAACTTTGTAAAATAGTCGTTATCTTTTTTTTCTTGAGAGGTTAACAACGTATTTATATCTTGAAATAGCTTTCTGGCTTCACTTAAAACATTTTTCATAGTTTTCTCCTGTTTGATTTAGAAAACTTTATTGTATCTCAAAAAACGGTAGAATAGCGTAATAATTTTATTACACGTAAAAGAGAATTTATGGAATATCGCTATATCGGGCGCAGCGGTTTACGTGTGTCGCCGATTTGTTTGGGAACGATGACGTTTGGAAGCCAATGTGATGAAAAAAATGCTTTTGCGATTATGGACAAAGCGTACGATGCGGGGGTCAATTTTTTCGATACGGCGGAGCTCTATCCTGTACCCCCTGAGGAAAAACTTGCAGGTCTTACCGAAGAGATGGTGGGACGTTGGCTCAAAACGAAGTCGCGTGATTCGATTATTTTGGCGACAAAAGTAGCAGGTGCCGCTTCGGGGTGGTTTGTCCCCCCTATCCGTCATGGCTACACGGCGATTGATCGGTTTCATATCGAACGGGCGATTGAGGGATCGCTCAAACGGCTTGGTACCGATTATATCGATCTCTATCAGATGCACTGGCCTGATACCGTTGTTCCTATAGAGGAATCGATGCGGGCATTCGATGCTCTTGTGCAAAGTGGCAAAGTACGCTACCTCGGAACCTCCAATGACACCGCGCGCGGGACGATGAAATCATTGATGGTTTCTAAATATGAAAAGTTAGCTCGTTTTGAATCGATCCAAAACAATTTTTCGCTTCTCAACCGACGTGATTTGACGGAGATCGGTGCCTTGTGCCGTGAAGAGAAAATTTCACTCCTCCCTTACTCACCATTAGGCGGTGGAGTGTTGAGCGGAAAATACAATCAGGATATTAATGCCCAAGGGCGTTTTAGTGATTATGTTAAATCGAGTAACAAACGTCAACGTCTGATGGCGGCACGGTTTATGAACGATAAAACACTTGCCTCGACACAAGAGTACATTCGTATCGCGCACGAAGCAGGTCTAGATCCAGTGACAATGGCGATTGCGTGGAGCAAGCAGTTTGATTTTGTCGCTTCGACGATTATCGGGGCAACAACGCCTGAACAGCTCGATGCGAGTTTGGCGGCAATGAACATTACTTTAAATAGTGAAATACTCCAAAAACTGGATGAGGTACATGCAAAAATTCTTTATCCTATGGGTTAGTCTCCTCATCCTCTTGATCGGAGGGTGCACGAGCAAACATTACAGCATTAGTGAACCTAAAATTATTACACTCAAAACCCCGAAACTCAAATTTGCCGATACGGTGTATATTCGCCATGATAAGACCTCAGTAGAAGTGGAACTATTTACGGCGGGAGTTGCGGTCGAGAAGATCAGTATCGCAGACGATCAGGTATGTGTGAGTGCAGGGTGTATGAGTGAAGCAGAATTTGTCAAAGAGTATCTTAACCGTGATTATCCGACCGATACGATGCGTCAAGTGGTGTTGGGAAAAGATATCTTTGGCTCTAAAGGTTCCAGTGAAATGTGTAACGGCACCCTCTACCAATACATCCGAAATGAAGAGATGGATATCGTCTATCGCCGAAAACCCAACGAAATTTATTTCAAAGATCGCCTTAATGGCGTAATAATCAAGATTGAGGATTTAAAGGAGAATAATGCAACTGAGTGAACGAAGCTCTCATGTGGAACAATCCCATATCCGCTCTATGACGAGAGCATGTAATGATATAAATGGAATCAATATGGCGCAAGGTGTATGCGATCTCGAAGTCCCCCGTGAGGTGATCGAAGGGGCGTATGAGGCAATGAATGAGGGGATAAATATCTACACCCCGACCGAGGGATTGCCCCGATTACGTTTAGCAATAGCCGCTAAAATGAAACGCTTTTATGAGGTCGAAATCATACCTG
>JBFYRD010000213.1:0-2865 GCA_041302405.1 Sulfuricurvum sp. | reverse complement strand
GATAGCCGCATACGGACTCACCCGCTTAAACTCTTCAATCAGCCCTATGTTATCGTGATGACCGAGTTTGCGAGAAAAACTCCACGCCAAAAAATAGATAAATCCTATTTTAAAAAACTCTACCGGTGCGAGCGAAAAACCAACGAGTTTAATCCACCGCTTAGCCCCTCCGACTTCACTCACCAGTGATGCGGGCAAAAACGGCATAATAATCATCAGAGCCATCCCGCCGAAAAAAAGCCCCAAACCTAATCGATGCAACCAAATATCGGAATCAAGTCTCGACAAAAACCACATCAAAACTATCGATGTGATCCCGACCAATAACTCACGCAATACAAAATGAAAACTGTTGTATTCCAAAAATATGACGGTGTACACGGAAAGAGTATAGGAACAGATAATCCCTATAGTAATCAATGCAGTCGTTAAGAGAAATAATTTTTTATCAGGCATATTACTACTTATTTAAAATGCTATTTCAGAACACACCCTAAAATAGCTGCACTAGCCGCTAAGGCACTGAAACTAGCTTCCTGTGAGGCAGAAAATTTTAATAGTTGATGTATAATTTCTAGAAGTATATCGTTCTTTGAGAAAGAGTTCGATAAAAAAGTATGGAATATTTTTTGCTTTACCTGTAAAAGCAAAAATAGTGAAAGGGTATGTTATGGAATTAACGATTTCTAAAGCTCATAATCTGATGAACGAAGCACTCGACTACCGTGCTGCGCGCCAAGATATGATCGCCGGAAATATCGCAAATGCCGACACCCCTTTCTACCGTCCTAGAGATATCCGTTTCGAAGAAACCTTGGCAAAGAAAAGTGCTCAAATTTTCAACAACAAAGGACAAACCCTCCCGATGGCAAAAACGGATGGTATGCATTTGGACGGCACTACCCTTCCAAGTGATTTAAAACCCACCACTTTTTTCCGCGATGGTCATATGGCCCGTAATGATGGAAACAGTGTTGATTTGGATGTCGAAACAACAGAACTCTCAAAAAACTCGATGATGTACAACGCGATTATTGCCGCCAAGAAAAAAGGTACCGGTATTTACAAAAGCGTTATCGACGCATCAGCGAAAACTTCTTAACGACTAAGGGGATACCATGTCATTTTTAAACAGTTTTGATATCAGCGGTTACGGTCTTTCCGCACAACGCGTTCGTGTCAATACCATCAGTTCCAACATTGCCAACGCCCAAACTACCCGTACCAATGAGGGTGGACCTTATCGCCGTCAAGAGGTTGTTTTTAAAGCGGTCAATTTCAATACCGTTTTTAATGATGCGCTCGCAAACAGCACCTCAGCATTGGGCTACAGCGACCCACTCAAGGAGGGATTGGCAGGATTAAAACCTAATCCGGCGATCACTACCGTCGTTGTGGATAAAATCACCCGTGATGACAGTGCACCAAAAATGAAATACGAACCCTCACACCCTGATGCGGATGCAAATGGCTATGTTGCGTATCCAAACATTAATCCTGTTATCGAAATGGCCGATTTAGTAGAAGCAACACGCTCTTATCAAGCGAACGTAGCTGCTTTTGACAGTGCAAAAAACATGGCAACCAGTGCCATTTCTATGATGCAATCGTAATTTTTAAGGAACTATTTTTATGGCAAATATACAATCGATCAAAGCACTCTCAACCGCCGATCTGCTCGCAAACAAAGTTGGCGGCCCTGTTGAGAGCAGCTCAACCAACTTCGCACAAGAGCTTCGTAATGCCCTTGGAAGTGTTAATCAAATGCAAGTCGAAGCAGAAAAGTCAATGAGCGATATCGCAACCGGTTCCGTCAAAGATCTCCATCAAGCGGCTATTGCGATCGACAAAGCCGAAATCAGTATGAAATTGATGCTCGAAGTACGGAATAAAGCTCTCAGCGCGTACAAAGAAATTACCCGAACGCAAATGTGATTTAGCTCTCATCACATGCGCCATACCAATAAATCAAAAAAAATTCTTGCCCTTTTTCTCGTTCTCATGTTCGGTTTTGTCATTTTTTTGACAGTGATGCTCTATACCGCACTTCACGAAAGAGATATCCCCTCCATTTATTCTGAAGATAACGCAAAGGCTCAACGCGGCTCAATTATCAGTGCGGACGGTTTTCACATCGCGACAACGCAAAAGCTCTATAAAGCAGTCGTTAACACCCGTAATATTGATCCGGATAAAGAAGAGCTCTTCATTCAGCTTTTTAGCATTTACAGCGGAAGTGATCCCCAAGAGATTCGCCAACGGCTCCATACCCGAAAAGGTTCCGTTACGCTAAGTTACCATATCAGTCCCAAAGAGGCGATGTATCTCAAAACATTGGCGTTTGAGTTACGCCGTTTAGGGGTGTTTATCGAATATGAAACGGCTAGTGGCCAACGTGTCTTGCAAGGGCTCAACATCATCGAAAGCGGAGAAGCGCGCAAGTACCCTTACGGTAAACTCCTTACCCCTCTTTTAGGGTATCCCCGAAAAATAGAAGAAGAGGGATACACACGCGTTTATGGAATCAAAGGTCTAGAGAAATTTTTTGATGAAGAGCTCAATCCTCAACAAAACAAAACACAAAAAGCATTGCGCGACGTCAACGGCTACCTTATTTTAAATAAGCAAAGCGATGTCAAACGCCAAATCAACGGCCTCACTGTGAAACTCAATATTCCTGTCATGTTCCAAACACGGGTTGAAGCCGTCGCTGACAAAATCAAAGATCAGCTCCAAGCGGATGAGATTATCGCCACCGTTATGGACTCTAAAACCGGAAAAATCATTGCCCTTGCAAGCTCGAATCGATTTGATCCAAGCCATATCCGCACCTCCGACTACCCATCGTTAAACACGAATGCCATC
>JBFYRD010000212.1:0-6189 GCA_041302405.1 Sulfuricurvum sp. | reverse complement strand
CGTCAATATACCGAAGAAGTTGAGCGTGTATCAAGTCGTCTTGATATTCACGGTTTGTACAAAGTTAACGGGCGAGCTATCTCTCCGTATGAAATCGTTAATAAAGTGAAGGAGATAATCTAATGGCTTTCAATTATGACCAATATTTACGTTTAGAAAAAATGCCGACACTTTGGTGTTGGGGTTGTGGTGATGGTGTTATCCTAAAAGCGGTTATTCGTGCAATCGAAACATGTGGATGGGATCAAAATGATGTGTGTGTTGTATCTGGTATCGGATGTTCAGGGCGTTTTTCATCGTATGTCGATTTTAACACCGTTCACACGACACACGGACGTACGGTTGCGTTTGCTACTGGTATCCAGTTGATGCATCCTGACAAACACGTTATTTGTGTTGCCGGAGATGGTGATGCCTTAGCAATCGGTGGTAACCATACGATCCACGCATGTCGTCGTAATATTGATATTAACTTTATCGTTATCAATAACTTTATTTATGGTTTGACCAATTCACAAACTTCTCCTACCACGCCTCAAGGTATGTGGACAGTGAGTCAAAAATCAGGAAACATCGATCCAACGTTCGATGCGTGTAATCTTGCAATTGCTTCAGGTGCTTCATTCGTAGCGCGTGAAACGATGCTTGACCCGAAAAAATTGGAAAAAGTATTGGTAAAAGGTTTCCAACACCGTGGATTCAGTTTCTTTGACATTATGTCGAACTGCCATATTAACCTTGGCCGTAAAAACAAAATGGCGAGTGCGATGGAAAATCTTGAATGGATTGATAAGATTACAACTCCATTGAAAAAATGGGAAGCTTTACCGGAAGATGAGAAAATGAACGTTTTCCCAACCGGTGTGTTGAAGCACGATGAAAATGCACGTGAATATAGTGATATGTACCAAGATGTCATTGCGTATCATCAAGGCAAACGCAAAGTGATCTCGCAAGACGACTTTGCGAAGAAAATTTAAGGAGATACCCAATGGCAAGAACATTAATGAGATTTACAGGTGTTGGCGGACAAGGTGTACTTCTAGCAGGTGAAATTTTCGCGGCGGCAAAAATCAAAGAAGGTGGTCACGGTCTTAAAACCGCAACCTATACGTCACAAGTGCGTGGCGGACCTACCGTTGTTGATATCACTTTGGACGATGAAGAGATTTTCTATCCGTATGCAAACGACGGCGAGATTGATTTTATGCTATCTGTTGCACAAGCAAGCTACAACTTGTTTAAAAATGGTGTATCTGAGGGTGGTACTATCGTTGTTGAGCCAAACTTGGTTCACCCAACGGATGAAGATCGCAAACGATGGAATATCGTTGAGATTCCTATCATTACCATTGCAAAAGATGAAATCGGTAACGTTATCACCCAATCGGTTGTTGCGTTGGCGATTGCAAATACATTTATGAATGCATTGGATGACGAATTGCTTCGTGGTGTTATGCTTTCAAAAGTACCGGCAAAAGTACACGATGTAAACAACAAAGCCTACGACCTCGGTAAAAAATACGCTCTCGAAGCAATGGCTTCATAATTTTCCGCTTCGGCGGAAAACTCTCTCTATTTATAACATTCTTTATAAAACAGTTTTAATCATAAGATACAGCATCGCTATTAATCATTAGTTAGATACGCTATCACAATTCAAAAGGAGTTAATTATGTCAAGATTTGAAGCATTATTCGAAGATGAAAGTGATATTTTTGGTGGTACCCCACAGTCTAAATATTGGGACATTGCCAAACAAGTAAGTGAAGATTTATATCAGTTTGACTTTGATGAGATTATTACGAAAATTGCTGTTATGGAAAAAATGCTGATGCAACAGCATGATGAAGAAGAGCTAAATCGTATTATTGACACCTATGCACTGATGAATCAAAACGAAATTGATCTGCATAAAAAAAGTCTTTATATGGAATATGCAGGACGTTTGATTTATAAACTTTCTGATTGATTTCAACTCGAATAAAGGGATCTTTTCCCTTTTAAAATTTGTTCAATAAGTATTTTCAGCACCTCTAAGATATAATAAAAATATATTATGTTCAAACGGGAAATGATGAAAGTATTGATCTTTTTTTTCTTTGTAGTTTTATTTTCCTTTGTCTACGCTGGGGAAAAGAAGTCTATTCTTATACTCCATTCTTATTCCCAAGAGTACGGTTGGACTAAACTTCAACATAATAATTTTATTGAAAAAATTCAAACCTCGTCGCGCTATCCTCTCGATATTTCTGTGGAATATTTAGACACAAAACGTCTTAAATTATCACCTGAGTATGAAGAATTTTTTTATCAATATTTGGCAAAAAAATTTCAGAATTTTACTCCCGATGCCATCTATGTAACCGACGATAATGCCCTAAACTTTTTTTCTCATCATCCGCTTTTATTCCATGCTTCTCCGATTTTCTTTTCAGGTATCAATAATCTTGCTTTGGCAAATACCCTTGATAAAAATCGTTATACTGGAGTATATGAAGTCAAAGATATTGTCAAAAATATAGAACTGATACGGCATTTTTCTCCACAAACACGTGATATATGGATCGTAGGAGATAATTCAACGACATATCGTTCGATCGAAGCTGATATTCGTACCCATATTCATCACTACCCAAAATATACCTTCCATTTTCTCTCGTCAACACGAATTGATGAAATTACAGCACGTCTCCCTAAGACTCCTAAAACATTTGTATTGCTGACAACTATCGGCGAGTGGAGTGATAATAAAGGGAATAATTTAACCCTTAAAGAGTCAATTAGTATCTTAAAACGAAATGAAAATAATATTTTGTGCAGTATGGAAGATGCATATGTACAAGGAGGTGTTATTGGTGGTCTTGTCACCAGCGGTGCGCATCAAGGGATGCATGCAGCAGATTTAGTATTAAGACATTTAAATGGCGAATCTCTTAAGAATATTGAATCTATTAACGAAAGTCCTAATGTTTATATGTTTGATCGCAAAGCATTAATGGAATCACGTTTGATTCTTTCAGAATACATTGCACGTGATGCTGTTATTTTGCACGAACAGAAGAGTTTTTTTGAACGTTATCAGCAAACTATTTTGAATACTCTTTTTATTTTAGTTATTTTCTTTTTACTGTTTATGCTGATCTTTTTTCTCATTTCTTTACAAAAAAAAGCTTATATCAAACAACTAGAAAATCAGCTACATGAGTGTTCAAGGCAATTACTAATAGACTCAAAAAAAAGTTCTATCTCAGAAGTGGAAAATGAATAAAAAAATCATTTTAGCAGTTGTTTTTTTCATCATTCTGCTTATGGCGATCCCTTTGTTTCAAGCATTTTTGTTTACCCACCAAACCTCGGGAAAAATAATTGTTGAGAAACAAGTAGATAATTCCTTTTTTAAACATCCGTCAAAAAATTTGAGCTTGGTTTTCTTCGGATATGTTGGATGTACAAAGGTATGTACTCCAATTTTGTATCAATTAGATAGTTTTTATGATTCAGCGGAATTTTCTCCGTTAAAACCTTTTGTTGGCGTTTCATTTGTAAATTTGATGCCTGACGTACAGCCAGATCAGCCTAAGGCATTTGCACAATCATTTAATCCTAATTTTGAGGGGATATATTTGGAGCAAAAGGAGTTAATGGGGATTGATCGAGAATTCAATCTTTTTTTTTCAAAAAGTTTGAGTGAGCCTAGTGAAATCGACCACAGTGATCATCTTTATTTGATTGAGCAGAAAAATGGCGTAGTAGTATTAAAATATATTTATTCCACCCATCCAATCAATCGGGAGCTGATTATTTCAGACATTAAACGTACATTGAGTGAGAAACTATGAAACAAAGCAGAAGAGGATTTTTTTTATCCATGCCATTAGTCCCTGAATTTGCTCATAAAAATTTCTCAGAGCATTTTCTTCAAGCTGATAAGATGATGTTGGTTGTCATGCTGATTCAATGGGCTATAGCGACTTTTATTACCTCTATAAGCTACGATACCTATTTGTATGGTTTTATCGGAGGAGGGCTAATTACCCTAGTCCTTTTTGTTGCCCATTTCTATTTCAAAGGAACGCAGGTAATGCGATCTTTGGTCGGTGTAGGAATGATGCTGTTTTCTTTAATTTATATCCAGCAGCATCTTGGTCGAATCGAAATGCATTTTCATGTTTTTATCGCTTTGGCAATTTTATCCGTCTATAAAGATATGATTCCGGTAATGGTTGCTGCGGCTACAACTATCGTTCATCATTTTTTCTTTAATTTTCTTCAGCTCTATGAAGTCTCACTTTTTGGGATGCCGGTCATGGTGTTTAATTACGGATGCGGTATGGATATTGTTTTTTTACACGGAGTTTTTGTGATAGCTGAAGCGATAGTGATTGGGTACATCATAAAGCTACAGATTGAATATGGTGTTGAACTTAACCGTTCTGAAAATGAGATTTCAGGATTGAATGAAGAATTAAGTTTCACATCATTGCATGATACGCTTACCGGCTTACCTAATCGTTATCATCTCTACACGCAGATTAAGCTTATGGTCGCAAATGCAAACCGGTATGGGAGTAAATTTGCGGTCTTGTTTTTGGACTTGGATCACTTTAAAAACATTAATGATACCCTCGGTCACAATGTTGGCGATACGTTATTACAAGCTGTTTCAGAAAAACTCAAAAGTTTGATTCGTGAAAATGATATTGTTGCCCGGATCGGCGGAGATGAGTTTATTATTGTTCTAAATGACATTAGTGATACGGGGAGTTTAGAACAGGTAATTGTAAAAATTCTTGAGGCTTTTCGTCATGAATGGAGAATACAAAATCATTTTTTGCGACTTTCTAGCAGTATAGGTGTTTCTATTTATCCTGATGATTCAAAAGACGTTGATGAGCTAATGAAATTTGCGGATATCGCAATGTATAAAGCAAAATCTGAGGGGAGAGACCAGTTTAGTTTTTTCACCTCTAGTTTAAATGATCAAGTTCATAAAGAGGTTGCTATTGCTCATGATATGCATCGTGCGTTGGAAGATCGTGAGTTTGTCCTCTATTATCAGCCAAAAATCCAGATCAATACAGGCAAAATTATTGGTGCGGAAGCGTTAATCCGTTGGCAACATAAAGATAAAGGGATTATTTATCCAAACCATTTTATTTCAATTGCGGAGAATACAGGATTTATTTTAAAATTGGGTACATGGATTATTGAAGAGACAGCAGAAATGATCAGCCGTTTAGAGCATAGTGGATACAAGGACATTCACGTTTCCTGCAATGTGTCAACACGTCAATTTCAAAATCTTCATCTTTATTCGGATATTGAAAATGCGATTCTTGGCAATCGGATTAATCCGCAGCTATTTGCGATCGAAATTACGGAAAGTGTTATGATGGAATATCTGGAAGTGACTCTTGAAGTTCTGAAAAAAATAAAAAATTTAGGGATACATATCTGTATGGATGATTTTGGTACAGGATACTCATCTCTTTCTTATTTACGGCAGTTTCCGATAGATTCGCTTAAAATCGACAAGAGCTTTGTTGATGATATTGTAGAAAATGGAGATAATGAGCATATTCTCCTTAATACGATTATTGCAATGGGTCAAACCTTAAATTTGAATGTAATAGCAGAGGGGGTAGAGGAAGCTTATCAAATGGAATATCTACAGGAGAAAGGGTGTGAATATTATCAAGGATATTTTTTCGCTAAACCCGTTCCCGAGGATGAGTTTTTTTCTTTGTTGGAAGCAGATCGAGCACTTTAAATTTTATATTTAGAACTCATAAACGTGTTTTGTTAAACTAATTCACTTCTAATACAATTTCATTTATAATACTGAAGGTACAACAGGTGATAGCTTGGAACTAGTAATCCCAAGAGGTAAAGTCCGGGCTGCTGTAGGACACGGTTCCATCTAACGGATGGCCATGGTAACATGAGGGATCAGTGCAACAGAGAGTAAACCGCCAAAACGAAGGTTTTGGTAAGGGTGAAACGGCGGGGTAAGAGCCCACCAGTCTCATAGGTAACTATGAGAGCTATGTAAACCCAACCGGGCAGCAAGAAACAGATGGTTAGCGTCCTACATCGCTATTGTTTCGCTAGAGGCCTAGAGTAATCTAGGCAGTAGATTAATTATCACTTCATCCAGAACCCGGCTTACGTTGTACCTACTTTTCT
>JBFYRD010000211.1:0-4867 GCA_041302405.1 Sulfuricurvum sp. | reverse complement strand
GATGTCGGAAGTGATCAGCTCCATCCGAGTTTGCGTAGTGATCCTCGTGTCAGTGTTCATGAAAATACCGATATTCGAGTTTTTAGTGCTGAAATCCCTTACGAGATCGTCACGTGTGATGTTGCCTTTATTCCGTTGGAACTGATCCTCGAATCGATCGATAAACTCGCTTCTAAATACATTGTACTTCTGTTTAAACCGCAGTTTCAGGTGGGACGTGAAGTGAAACGGGATAAAAACGGTGTCGTCAAAGACGATAAAGCGATTGGTAAAGCGATGATCCGTCTCGAAGATGCGTGTGCGTTGATCGGGTGGAAACTTATCGCTAAAGAGGTTGCCCACATCGCCGGTAAAGAGGGAAATCAGGAGACGTGTTATGGCTTTGTCAAAGGTTGAATCGATTGCCATCGGCGGATTTGACGGGATGCATGTTGGACATCAGCAACTCTTTAATGAGTTAGGAAAAAACGGAGCGATTGTTGTCATCGAAACGGGGTATGCCAACCTCACCCCCGGAGAGGAACGCGAACACTACACCCATTATGCGATTCATTATTATTCCCTCGAAGATATTCGTCATTTAGAGGGGGAAGATTTTGTGGCTATGTTACGAGAACAATTTCCTCATCTAAAAAAAATCGTTGTCGGTTATGATTTTCATTTTGGAAAAAATCGCCGCTATTCTCATGCTAATTTGGGAGAACTTTTCGAGGGTGAGATCAAAGTAATCGATCAGGTGTGTATCGAGGGAGATTCGGTACATTCGCATAAAATCCGTACCAAAATTCAAATCGGCGATCTCAGCGGAGCCAACCGCTTTTTAGGGCATAACTATTCCATCAAAGGCTTTGTGATCAAAGGGCAGGGGATTGGGAAAACAGATCTCGTTCCGACAATTAACCTCGAATGTCCTGGCTATCTTCTCCCTTATGAGGGGGTGTATGCTGCATTGACCCGAATCGATGGGGAAGAACATTTTCACCCCTCTGTCGTTTTTGTCGGGCATCGGGTAACAACAGACGGCAGTTACGCGGTTGAGAGCCATATTTTAGGTGAGAGTATCCAAAGCTGTGAAAGGGCAACCATCAGTTTTGTCAAATTTTTACGCAAAAATCAGAAGTTTGAGAGCCTCGAATCGCTTAAAAAAGCGATCAATGATGATATTTTAAACGCACGTCGTGAACTGATTCATCTCAGTTTATAGGAATTTAATGTCAATCAGGGTAAAATCCCGCTAATTTTTCATGCAAAGGAACGCTACTTATGGGTGAGTTGTTTACCTTCTTCGGCCTAATCAGCCACGATCATAGCTTTATTTTCCTCACACACATGCTTCTTACAGCAGCAATCGTGTTGATTATCGCGAAAATGGCTACGTCAAATCTTCGTCTTGTTCCATCAGGAACACAAAATGTTATGGAAGCTTACCTTAGTGGCGTACTCGCTATGGGTGCGGACGTTATGGGTAAAGCGGAAGCTCGTCGTTATCTTCCTCTTGTTGCTACCATCGGTCTTTTCGTCGGTATTGCAAACGTAATCGGGGTAATACCAGGTTTTGAAGCACCGAGTGCATTTTTGGATTTTACCCTAGCACTTGCTTTGGTAGTTTTTGTTTACTATAACTTCGAAGGTATCCGCCGTAACGGTATCATCAGCTATTTGAAACACTTTATGGGTCCTGTATGGTGGTTGGCATGGTTGATGTTCCCGATCGAGATCGTTTCTCACATCTCTCGTATTATTTCTCTTAGCTTCCGATTGTTCGGTAACGTTAAAGGGGATGATATGTTCTTGATGGTAATCTTGATGTTGGCTCCATGGTTGTTGCCTATGATCCCGTTCGCATTGCTTACTTTTATGGCTTTCTTGCAAGCGTTCATTTTCATGATGCTCACCTACGTTTACCTCGGTGGTGCAGTTCTTCTTCACGACGACCACTAAGACTTTTCGATGAAGCGAAGTACGTTTGACGCGCTTTTAAGCTTCCTCGGAGGCGTCTCCTGGGCTTTCGTTATCGTCGGAGCCTGGGTTACCTTTCAATCTTTCGTTTTCCTCGGTATTGTCCCCGCTCTCATGTTTACGTTTCTTTTTATCTTTTTAGCGGTATTTTTACTGTTGGTTTTAGAAACGATGTCTATGGCACGCGAGAGAAACGATATTTTGGAAAAACAAAATCAGCTTCTCGAAGAGATTCGAGAGAGTGTAAAAGCACCTTCCGAAAATATCCCTCAAGAGTAAGCCGTTTTTCGGCTTCTCACTCTCGTTTAATCCTCTGTTTCTTTTTTTGATATAATGTGTTTATCACTTCAAAGAAGGAGATTGTTTAAAGATGCAAAGTATCACTATAAATATTCAAGAATCGTATATTCCTCGCTTAAATGCTTTTTTAAAGAGTCTTCCGAAAGAAGCAATAATGATAGGGTCCCTTGATGCCGAAATCATTTCTCGCGTAGAAGAGTATAAGAATGGAAAGATGAAAACGACTCCTCTAAGAGAGGGAATGGATAGAATTAAAGCTAATATTGAAGCTAAACTATGAGGGTGATAAAATCACCACGTTTTGAAGAAGAAATAGAAACTATTACCGATTTTATCTCCGAAGATAGTCCTAGAAGAGCGTTACGTTTTTATGAAGAATTGTTGACCAAATTAGAAGCTATCCCTTCCAACCCCTACCGATACCGTAAACGTCCTAAAATCAATGATAAAAATATACGGGAACTGATTTTTAAAGGGTATACGATACCGTTTTATATTGATACGGTTCATAACGTCATTGTTGTTTTGGGAATTTTTAATGCGAATGAGTGGGAGTTATGAAACACTACCTAATCACCGATCCCTCGTTTTACGGAACTACATCCGATGCTATCGAAGCATCGCTTGATGTCATCTATTCGCACACACTCCCCGATTTTGCCCTCTTCAGAGATAAACAAACGGCTTATTACCGTGATCTCGCTCAAACCTTTGTCGCGGTGTCGCGTAGCTATCGTATCTCTCGCATACTATTACACGGTGATTATTTTCTTGCTAATGAATTAAAAGCCGATGGGGTACATCTCACCTCGACACAGTTCGACGATGTCTCAGAAGCGAAAAAGCTTGGTTTATACGTCATCATCAGCACTCATACTCACGATGAAGCACTCAAAGCGCAAGAATTAGGTGCCGATGCGATCACCTACAGCCCAATTTTTGCTTCTCCAAATAAAGGTGAACCCAAGGGTTTAGAGGATTTAAAAGAAATAGTGGATAAAATAAGAATACCTATTTTTGCGTTGGGTGGTATTACGAACCAAGAGCAGATAAAAGCGGTTGAAGAGTGCGGTGTGTATGGATTCGCCTCTATTAGATATTTTATCGATTATCCCTGTCATACCGTACTTGATACGGTATCTATTCTCTAAGCAGAGCTGGATTCCCGCGTAGGCGGGAATGACGAATAAATTATAAATCAAGGAATAAATCATTATGTTTGAAACCATTATCGGTTTGGAAGTTCACGTCCAACTCAATACCCAGTCTAAACTTTTTTGCTCATGCCCTACCAGTTTTAATCACACCCAAAATACCAATACGTGTCCGACCTGTTTAGCACTTCCCGGTGCGCTTCCTGTTCTGAACAAAGAGGCGGTGCGTAAAGCGGGGATGTTTGGTACAGCGGTGGGTGCGACGATCAATCGTACGTCGTTCTTTGACCGTAAAAGCTATTTTTATCCCGATAGCCCAAGTGCTTATCAGATCACCCAACTCTACACACCGGTTGTGGAACATGGAAAACTGGTGATCGATTTCGAAGACGGCAGCCATAAAATGATCCGTATCAACCGTGCCCATATCGAAGCCGATGCAGGTAAAAATATCCATGATGGTGCTATCTCAAAAGTGGATCTAAACCGTGCTGGAACACCGTTGCTTGAGATCGTCTCTGAGCCCGATATGCGCTCAGCCGAAGATGCGATTTTGTATCTCAAAAAGCTCCACTCGATTGTTCGTTATATTGATATTTCCGACGCTAATATGCAAGAGGGGTCGTTTCGCGTTGACGTAAACGTCTCTATCCGACCTCGTGGGGATGAGAAACTTTACACTCGCGTCGAGATCAAAAATATCAACAGCTTCCGCTTTATCCAACGTGCGATTGAACTCGAAGTAGCACGTCAGAAGGAAGCGTGGGAAGACGGTACCTATGAGAGCGAAATCGTTCAGGAAACCCGTTTGTTCGACCAAGTAAAACAAGAGACCCGTTCGATGCGCGGTAAAGAGGAAGCGGCAGATTATCGCTATTTCCCTGAACCCGATTTACTTAAAGTGATTGTGGATGATGCGATGTATGCCGATGTGTGCAATATCCCAGAACTCCCCGATGCGAAAAAAGAGCGTTTCGTGCGTGAATTTGGGATTAATGAGTACAATGCGGCGGTTATCACCTCTGATTTAGAGACCGCTCATTATTTCGAAGCGATGTTGGAGCAGGGGATCAGTGCGAAAAATGCCGTGACATGGCTCACGGTTGAATTGCAAGGGCGTTTGAGCGGCGGTATGAGTCCCTCAACTTCACCGATCAGTGCGGTAATGCTCGGAACTCTCGTTAAGCGTATTGAAGAGAGCGTTATCAGCGGTAAAGCGGCGAAAGAGGTTCTCGATTACCTCCTTGAGAACGGTGGAAGTATTGACGATGTGATCGAAAAATTGGGTCTTAAACAAGTGAGTGACACAGGTGCACTTGAAGCATTGATCGACGAGATTTTAGCGGCGAACGGTGATAAAGTAGCGGAGTATAAATCGGGGAAAGATAAACTCTTCGGATTCTTCGTCGGTCAAGCGATGAAAGCGTCTAAAGGTTCGGCGAATCCGAATACTC
>JBFYRD010000210.1:0-8500 GCA_041302405.1 Sulfuricurvum sp. | reverse complement strand
TATTAACATCACAGGTGATGGCTCGATTTTGATGAATATACAAGAGTTGATGACGGCAGTTGAGTATAAACTTCCTGTTATCAATGTTATTTTGAACAATAATTTTCTAGGAATGGTTCGTCAGTGGCAAACACTTTTTTATGACAAACGTCACTCCTCTACCGACCTTTCGATGCAGCCTGATTTTATTAAACTCGCAGAAGCATTTGGCGGAGTAGGGTATCGCGTTACCACCAAAGAGGAATTCGATGCTGCACTCAAAGATGCGGTTGAGAAAAATGTTGTCGCAATCATCGACGTTGCCGTTAACCGATTCGAAAATGTTTTACCGATGGTTCCTGCCGGCGGATCGTTATTTAACATGATGTTAGAATATAAGGAGAAATAATGATGGAACAGACAGAACGCCGCGTTATTTCGGTCATCGTAATGAATGAAGCAAGCGTCCTTTCGCGTATTGCTGGTTTGTTTTCTGGACGTGGATACAATATTGAGTCATTGACGGTTGCACCGATTCCTGATTCTAAATATTCACGTATTACCATAGTAACTGCTGGATCGGTTCGCGTGGTAGAGCAAATTACCAAACAGCTTCATAAACTGATTCCGGTTCTAAAAGTGTATGAACATGCTGATTTAGTAGAGACAGAGATGGCATTGGTCAAAATTCCAATGTCAGAATCGTTGGGAGATATTGAAGCCCTTACGCATGCTTACAATGGAAGAATTGTTAACGTTGGGAGCGATACGATGATTGCTATGGTCTCAGATGAGCCATCACGTGTTAATCATTTTCTTGAAGCAATCAAACGCTTCCATCCAAAAGAGATCGTTCGCAGCGGTTCTGTTGCGCTCGAAAGATAGGCAATGAGATTACAAGAAATAGCTCTTTTGCTCGGATGTAAAGAGATTGCTAATACAATTGAAATTACGGGGATGAATACCCTCAAAAATGCTCTAGAAGGTGAGATCTCTTTTCTTTCTGATTCTAAATACGAAAAAGAGCTTTCCCAGACAAAAGCATCAGCGGTGATTCTTCCTGCTTCAAAAGCCCATTTGCTCCCCTCAGGTGTAGCCGTCCTCGAATCTGATGAGCCGTATATGTCTCTGGCTCTTCTCTCTAAACATTTTTCTAAACCGATTCAAAGCAGTGATATCGCGCCCCTCATCGGCGAGGGTACCCATGTTTATCCAAGTGCACACATTGAAAATGGTGCCAAAATCGGTACGAATTGTACGATTATGAGCGGTGTGTATGTGGGTGCAGAGGCCGTTATCGGTGACGATGTTATTCTTTATCCAAACGTTACGGTTTATCGAGACACTGTGATCGGAAATCGTGTAATGATCCATGCCGGAAGTGTTATCGGCAGTGATGGTTTTGGCTATGCGCATACCAAAATGGGCGAACATATTAAGCTGTATCAAAATGGCAATGTCGTAATTGAAGACGATGTCGAAATTGGTGCCAATACAACAGTTGATTGTGCTGTTTTTGGTTCAACAGTGATCAAAAAAGGGTGTAAAATTGATAATTTGGTGCAAATCGGTCATAACTGTGTGATCGGTGAACATTCAATTATGGTTTCACAATCTGGACTCGCAGGCTCGACTACTTTAGGTCGAAATGTCGTTATGGGCGGACAAAGTGCAACGGCAGGTCATCTTAGTATTGCACCGTTCACAACCTTGGCTGCCCGCTCTGGTGTTACGAAAAGTATCGTAAATAAAGGGGTTTATAGCGGGTTTCCATTAATGGAACATAAATTATGGCTGAAAATGCAGGCAAAACTCGCTAAAATGTTGCAATCTTAAGTTATAAAGGGGATATGGATGAAAATAGCAGTATTAGGTTTGATCTTATTCGGCACTATTTTGTATGCTGAGGGTGAATCTTCTGAAATCCGTATGCCTGATATTGTTCTTGATGCCATAAAACATTGCGAATGCCTCAAAGAGAATGGAGAATGTAATCCGCATGTAATACGAATCAACGCAGTAGAAGAAGCTGAACGGGCTAAAGCGGCTGGATTCGCTGTTAATGGCCATTTAATCAAATGCGGTTCTTCTGAGCAATGCAGTGCACAAGCCCAAGCCCTCATCGATGGCGGTATTGTTAATCTCGATCTTGGACCTTATCAGATCAACTACAAGTACCATCCAAACCCTATGCTTCATGAATATTTTGAAGATACTACTGCACGAGAATATGCAAACGGCATTTTGACAAAACTCGTTAAAAGTTTTGGATACTCATGGGAAACTCTTGGACGATATCACCATTTTAGCGCAACCGATCGTACCCGCAATGAGCGTTATTACCGCAAAATGTATGCTTTTATTTATGGAAATTCTTCAAAATCACAACCTGCTCAATAAACTTATTTTTTTTAAGCTTGATTTAGCCAAAATCGGCTAAACTCTTTCGTAATTATCAGTAAATAGGAGATATTATGAGTTCAGACGTAAACATTATTAAAGAGATTCCATTGGATGGGACAAAAAAAGGGATTATCACTATCAGCAAGGTAGAAGAGCCCTACGGTGCAGGAAGTGACAGTGTGGCGAGCATAGGTATTTCATTATCTGGTGATGCTAAAAATCCTGAATGGAAAGTCCATCTTCCGATGGGTAATATTGACGCGGTTGTTGAAGCACTGAAAAGCATTAAATAAGTTTGTCATTCCCAACTCGATTGGGAATCCATCTTTAAAAACTGGATCCCCGTTCGTGGTGAGCTCGTCGAACCATGAACCGTTTACCCTTCGACTAGCTCAGGGCGAACGGTTGTAAAGAAATTATTTTTTTGAAGCTACAAACGTTGCGATACGTTTAATCCCCTCGCGAATACTTTCAATATCGGTTGCAAAACTAAATCTAAAATACCCCTCAGAACCAAATCCTACGCCAGGTACAACGGCAATTCCTTGCTCTTCAAGTAACTCTTTACAAAATTGCATCGAATCGTTACTGATATCTTTGATGTTTACAAAGAGATAAAATGCACCGTCTGGTGAAAGGACGGAAAGACCATCGATTTCATTGAACAATTTTACTGCTTCGTCACGACGTGCTTTAAACTGAACACGCATCGCTTCGATGTCAGTATCAGCATCACCGTTAAGTCCAACGATAGCCGCTTTTTGAGTAATGGAATTTATGTTTGACGTACTTTGGCTTTGTAGCTTTTTGGTTGCTTGAATGATTTCAGTATTGGCTGCTGCCATATACCCAAAACGCCATCCGGTCATTGCAACCGATTTACTAAGACCGTTGATGGTGATAGTGCGTTTAAACATATCATCACTAACGGCTGCTGCAGAGGTAAATTCTCCGTCATAGATTAGTTTTTCATACATCTCATCACTGGCAACGATCACATCTGTCCCTTCTAGAACTTTTCCAAGTGCAGTGAGCTCTTCGCGAGAATAGACGGCACCTGTCGGATTGGACGGTGAAGTTAGGATCAACATTTTGGTTTTTGGAGTTAAAGCCGCTTTGAGTTGCTCAGGGGTGATTTTAAATCCGCTATCGTCATTGGTCTGAATCTCTACGACGGTTCCACCGCAGTACATGACCAACTCAGGATACGTTACCCAATACGGAGCGGGGATGATCACTTCATCACCTGCTTGGATAGTGCAGGCAAAAAGATTGTAAAGCGAGTGTTTTGCACCATTGTTCGCAATAATTTGGTTCGGTTTGTACTCCAATCCATTATCACGTTTGAGTTTAAGGGCAATAGCGGCTTTAAGATCAGGGATACCATCAACAGCGGTGTATTTGGTAAAGCCGTCATTGATCGCTTTGATTGCGGCATCTTTGATCACTTGAGGAGTATCAAAATCAGGTTCACCGGCGGAGAAGCTGAGGATGTTTTTCCCTTGCGCTTTTAGTTCTTGTGCTAACGTGGAGATAGCAATGGTAATCGATTCGGAGAGTATATTGACGCGATCGGTTAACATGGATGTACCCTTATAAAAAATTTCGGAATTATAACACGGCTGGCTTTAAATTTTACATCAGTTGTTGATTTAAAAACTGCGGTTTTCCGGTATGAAACCCTTGTGCATAGGTAATGCCTAACTCAGTGACATTTTGTAAAATCTCTTCGGAGGAGACGAATTCGGCTACGGTGTCAATACCTATACGGTGGGCGAAGTCAACGATTGCTTCGACGACAATACGGTGACGCGGATTTTCATTGATTGATTTGATGAGGGAACCGTCAATTTTGAGAATATCAACGTTGAGTTTTAAAATATTTTCAAAATTTGAATATCCGGTACCAAAATCATCGATGGCGATTTTTGCCCCTAGAGATTTCATTTTAGAGATAAACAAAGCAACTTCATCATAGTTTTCAATCCCCTCAGATTCTAAAATCTCAAAGATGACCCGATCAGCAGTACCGGTTTGTCGGAGAATATTTTCGATAGTGGCTACGGTACGGCTATCTAAAATATCGCTTCCGGAGAGATTTATGGAAAATTGTTCATGCCGCGCTGCAAAGAGGTTGCAGGCTTGATACACAACCTCTTGGGTAATGTGATGATAGAGTTTGGTTTTTTGGGCAATCGGTAAAAAATCATACGGTCCAATCAAGGTACCGTCTTCGTTTTTGATCCGCACTAAGGTTTCAAATTTTTCTATTTTCCCCGTTAATGTTGAAACGATGGGTTGATACTGACAAACAATACGATGTTCAACCAATGCTTGACGGATAAGGGCCGACATTGCGATATTCGCTTGATATTGCTGCTCAATCCCCTCCGATTGATCATAGATGGAATATGGGTGCTTTGCACTTCGTGCTTTGTTGAGAGCAACATCGGCATGAATGAGCGGTTTGTCGCTATCTATCGCTATTCCAACGGTAGCTCGGACGTGAACAGTCTCTTCAGCGATCATAAAGAGTTTTTCACTTAAAAGGGCAAGTAGTATTTCGATGTTATGACGAAATTCTGCGGATGTGCTACCTTGTTTTAAACGAAAGGCAAACTCATCGCCTCCCAGACGATAGGGAGAGAGTTTCATCTCTACTAACCAGTGAGCAATTTGTTTCAATAACCAATCGCCTGCATCAATTCCGAAGAAGTCATTTATCTCTTTAAAATCGTCGATGTTTAAAATGGCAACAGTATTGGTAGGTTTTAATAATAAATCTTCTTGCAGTTTAAGACGATTGGGTAAGGTTGTGAGATTGTCATAATACAGATGCCGCGTTGCTTCATGGGTTTGTTCGGCAACTTTTAGCTCAAGATTTTTATTGATAGTTTCGATTTGTCGTGAGTAGTTCCAGACACTATGCTGCATCACTTCAAACGCATGAATGATTTGTGAAAATTCACTTTGGGCATAGGGAATATTAAACGTTATTTTTTCGCCCGGTTTGAAATTACGCACTTTATTTGCAATCAATTTGATAGGAAGTAAGAGACGATTAATCCAAATTAAAATGATCCAGAGAATGACAAAAACACTTAAAGCAATCCATAAATAGAGGGTATAAAACTGATCCATCGTTTGGCTGAACTCTTTACCCGAATACGTGAGGGCAATAGAACCGATTGGTTTAAGGCTAGAGGGTTCCATTAAACTTTTGGTTACTTTTATCGCATCGCTAGCCGTGTGAGAACTGTAACGGTTGTAATCCAAAACAACACGACCTTCTATATCAGTTATATGGAGAGCTACGACTTCTTTGAGTTGAGTAATAGAAGAGAGCTTCTCTCCCATATCTTTAATTCCTAAAAACAATGAGAGAGAAACAGAAGGCTCTACGGCATCAATAAGAAGGGTTGCTTTTTCTTTTTGGGCAGCCGTTGTCAAATTTTGAACAATGGTAAAGGTTGAGATGGCAATAATAGAAAAAACGATTATTGCCGCAAAAATCAGGGAAATAAAAAGTTTTGTAGATAGTCTGGCATGTTTAAAATAGTTCATTCGATGAGCCTCACAATATGAAATAAGGTGTCATTAAATCGAAATTTCCCTTCTTTAAAAGTATTTTTATTGATGTAAATGATTGTTTGTCTCTCAATTGCAATAGAGCCTAAGATACCATTGTCAAGGTCAGATACATCGTATGAGAATGTTGGAATTGTATTTGCAATCCCCCACATAGCTACTTTTTTAACGGATGGCTCGGACATTTTTGTCAAATAAGCAAAAGATACGTCCCGACGTGCTGAGAGTTCGTTTATATTCAGCGCAATGACATTAAAATTAATATTGGCTACTTTTCCATTATGATGAAGTGTTATTTCTTTGGCAATATTTTCGGCTATTATTTTACGATTGCCCTCATATAAGATTACTAATAGCGGTTTACTTGAAGAGCCCTTTGACGATAACCGTGTATCCAATGCCATAATCTTCGGAACCATTTTTATATGCGCATTTAGAAGCAGAGCATCCTCTGCATGGAGGCTAAGAAAGCTGATAAACAAAAGAACCAAAAGCCGCATCAAAACTTCCACCCTGTGCGAAGCCAAAAGGTTCTACCTTCGATCGGATAATCATCGACATAAGTACCAGATGCAGAGGGATAACGGTAGAGAGTATCAAATAGATTTTTCACATTAGCTTGGAGATACATACCCTTTGAATTTTCCCACCCTAAAGTCATATCGATTGTAGAGAAAGCTTTTGTCGGTGAACGTCCATCATCGGGACGCCGTTTTTTTTCACTTGCATATCGACCTGTAACAGCTGTTTTAATTTCTGATGTCAGAGAATAAGTGAAAGCCCCTTTAAGCAAATGGCTCGAAGCAAATGGAAGATAATCGGTTTCTTGATCCCCTTTGATGGTTTCACCCTCAATGTAACTGTAAGAAAACATGAAACTATCATCATCGTTATAATGACCTCTCAACTCTGTTTCGATTCCTTGAATAATTCGCTTACCGATATTTTCATAAATTTTGCTGTCTGTATTGGCAGTTATTTGATCTTTATTGTCGAGATAAAAAGCATTGAAACCTAGAAAGAGTGAAGAGGAAGGTTTGTAAATGTATTGAGCTTCATAAGAGGTGACATGTTCAGGAGTTAAATCAGGATTTCCGATTCTTGCAGGATTGTTGAGTGTGTATAATTCTTGCCATGATGGGAGGCGATAGCTGTTACCGACCATCGTTTTAAAAATATGACTGCGATGAGGCTGATAGATTAACGCAGCTCTTTGGTAGTGATGAGTAGAAATTGATGTGGTTTTAGTCCCGCCGAAATTGAGTGCCAGCGCGAGGTCGTTGTTGATGGTGATGCTATCTCCAAGATAAAATTCTTGGGTATGGCGGTGGGCAGCATCGGCATCTAAAAAAGGGGCACTTTTCGAATAATCGACTAAATTAACACCTCCGTCAACTCTTTCAGTAGTAATTGATTGAATATCGCTCACTTCTTCATGTTTGAAAGTATAGCCTGCAGTGATATGGTGGTTGGAAAATCCAGTGAAGGTGAGCAAAATATTTCCGTAAATTTGGCGATTATCGAGCTTTAAATCTCCCCAATATCCTAACGGATATGTGACTGGACCATAAGTACCTGATGGTAAAGAACGAGCATCGCTTTCCCAACTGTTTTCATAAATCCCCGCTTTGATTTTGAGAAGGACATTGGATGAGAGTGGAGCCGTATACCCGCTTTCGAGATACCAAGAGGGAGTAGATTGTTTTCCTGCATCGTTAGGGAGTGCGTTGAGATTTCCAAAAGCGCTTCCATACACATATTCATTGACACGACCAAGTAAATAGCTGTTGTCGCTTCGCAACGAAAATCCTAAATTGTATTGCTGGTTATTAAGAGGGGCAATACCAGATTTTCCGTATTTGTCAGTTACATTTTCAGGTGATGTAGCATCATCTTTGTAGTAAAATCCATCAATAGATAATTGCCATTTTTCTAAATCAAAGGTTTGCCAAAAACCTATTTGATGGGATTGCTGACTGCCAAATCCGGCAAAGAGAGCACCGTTTTCAGTTTTTTTTATTTTATCATGAGCTTTTGTAATAACATTGATTGTTCCAGCATAACCGTTTACGCCATCGATAAAGCTGCCCGGACCTCGAATCACTTCAATTCTTTCAATTATTTCAATTGGAAAATTCAGATAGGTATTGTAACTGTCAAAAGAGTGATCATTAACGACAACACCATCAACAATCATCTTCGTCTGCCCATAGGCCAACGGATTGGATCCACGAACAACCATGGTTCGATTATTGATACTATCACCCATTAAATCGATACCAGGAATAAGCATCAACGCATCCTTGAGATTACTTGCCCCAAAGGCAAAAAGATCTTTTTGGTTCCATACAGAGAGAATAAAAGGTTGATAGTCAATATTTTGATTTTTTTCTGTAGCAAGCTGGGTGGCTTGATTCATGTCTTCATTTAATGAGGTGATAATTGGGAGATCGTTAGCCTGAAGAGTAAGGACTAGAACGGAAATAGTATAAATAGATAATTTCAATAGATCCCCTTAATTATTTAAGTT
>JBFYRD010000209.1:0-6099 GCA_041302405.1 Sulfuricurvum sp. | reverse complement strand
TACCCCATAAAAAGACCGAATGCACTGAAAAAATCCTGATCTCTCAACTCACCACACCGGACACCCTCTTCGAAGAAGATCATCATCTCTGTCACAAATGCGGAGACGCAGATCATCCCCTCACAGCTGTTTTGAAACACTTCGCGGTTGGAGAGGTAGACTCGTAAAAAATACTCGATCGTCTCGGGGCGGTCCTTTGCGATCTTAAAATACATGTGGACAATCGCTTTAATCTTCTCTTGGGTCGTACGGTCACTTTCGTTGATGGCACGGATCTCTTCACCCAAAATCTGGGCGATGTAAAGGATGAGATCTTTGGCCAGCATCTCTTTGGAGGTGAAATAGTTATAGAGGTTCCCCACACTCATCCCGATTTTTTCAGCGATAGAGGGCATCGTAGTTTGGTAAAATCCCTCTTTTGAGAAGAGTTCCAATGCTTTGGTCATGATTGAGATTTTACGTTCTTCTTTTGTGGGGCGTGCCAATGTTTAGTCCTATAATTATCTCGTTCGTGGTGAGCTCACGTGCCCTTTGGGTATATCGAACCATGAACATTCCACCCTTCGACAAGCTCAGGGCGAACGGGAGTAAAAAAATCTCCCTAATTATACCGAACAAGCATTCATTATTTTATAGTGTGACAACTCTTTTCCTGTCGCATCGATCACATGCACCGCACATGCCAGACACGGATCGAACGAATGAACCGCGCGCAATACTTCCAATGGAGCGGAGGGGTCGGCAAGACGAATCCCGATCAACGACTCTTCATACGCTCCGCGCCCCTCTTTGGCTCCCTTGGGTGAAGCGTTCCATGTTGTTGGAACAACCGCTTGATAGTTGGCAATTTTAGCATCTTCGATACGGACGAAATGTCCCAAAACCCCGCGCGGAACTTCGAAAATCCCCGCACCCCTCGCTTCGCGCGGTAGCTCTTCAAACACATACTTCGTCCACGTCGTCTCATCGTAGTATTTGATATTTTCGATCAAATCGCTCATCGTATCAAAAAGATAATCGCAGCAGATTTGTGCTTCGACAGCCCGCGCCGCATTTCGCCCTATCGTCGTGGAGAAATCAATCAACTCCATCCCTGAGCGTTTCATAAATTGCTCCATGTAGGGGCGAACAACAGGAGAGTTTTTGACGTAACCGACGATCATACGTGCTAATGGACCCACCTCCATCACTTCGCCATCGTATCGCGGTGCTTTAACCCACGTGTATTTCCCCTCCGTTTTAAGAGAACCATCATCATTGAGATCGGTATAAAACGGTGTTGTATCTCCCTCATACGGAGAAAGAGGCGCATCGTTTTCATACCACGAGCGTGATGCCTCTTCAGTGATTTTACCCGCATCAAACGGCTCAACACTCTCAAAATCATGCCCTTTGATAACACCGCTTGAAAACAACTCCTGATCTTTCCCGAATCGGTATCCACCACAGCACATGAAATTCCCAACTGCTCGACCCTCTCCCTTATGAATCGAGTCACGATAGGCATTGACGAGCATCACCATATCAGGGATATAGGCACGTTCGATAAAATCTCTCGTCTCTTTGATAATAAATAAAAAGTCGTTCAATCGCTGAGGGTTGAGCATATCGGCGACACTCGTTACCCCTCCAACGACGAGATTTTGAGGATGGGGGGTTTTCCCCGCAAAAATCGCTACCGCTTTGGAGAGTTCCCGCTGAATCCGCAACGCTTCGAGGTAATGGTTCATGTGTACCAAATTCTCCTCTGGGCTAAACCGATACGACGTATGACCCCAGTAGCCATTGGCAAACAGCCCCAATCGCCCCGCTTTGACAAAACTCTCCAATTTTTCTTTCACTGCCTCGAGATGCCCGTCGGAGTTACGATAGGGATGATCGCACCAGTTCCCGGCATCTTTGGCGGCTTTCGGACAATCTGCACTGAGCGCACCCGTAATATCAACGAAATCGAGTGAATGAAGATGATAATAATGGACGATATGATCCTGAACAAACAGTGAGAGGGTGACGAGGTTGCGGATAATCTCGGCATTGTGAGGTATCTCAATATTATACGCCGCTTCCACCGCACTGATCGAAGCGCGATAGTGGACGTTTGTACACACCCCGCAGATGCGCTGAGCGATCAATCCCGAATCTCGCGGATCACGCCCTTTTAAAATCGTCTCAATCCCCCGAAAAAGCTGCCCCGAAGCCCACGCCTCAGTAACAACATTATTTTCATCGATCTCTACCTCGATCCGTAAATGACCCTCGATTCGTGTAATCGGATCAATAATTATCTTTTTAGTGTTATTCATATGTATGTCTCCTTTGAGAGGAGCAAAGCCCCTCTCAAATTCCTTTCACTAAAGCTACGGCTGTCGCCGAGAATATCATTTTTCATTTTCAACTTCCAACTTTCGATTATTAGCGTAGCTATCAAATGCGATTTTTCCCTGACCGCAGCCGAAACATCCATGCCCCGCCTGTACCGGCCAGCTCGTCCCCTCATTGAACTTCACCAGTGAGCAGTTGAGATCGGCATACGGGCCTTTGCACCCCATTTCAAAGAGGCACCACCCTTTCTTCGCCCCCTCGTCGCCCCATTCACGGACAAACTCATCGGCATCATAATGCCCTCTGCGTTCGCAGTTATCATGGACACGGAAACCATACGCCCATTCGGGACGGTTGTTAGAATCGAGTTTCGGGAACTCATCAAACATGATGTATTGCAACAGTGTTCCAACGATATTGATCGGGTTCGTTGGGCAGCCGGGGAGATTGATAATATCAGCTCTTCCAAGCGCTTCGGCAACCCCGACCGCACCCGTCGGATTAGGCGCGGCGGCGACGACACCGCCATCATACGCACATGATCCCACCGCGATTACCGCCGCCGCATCTTTGGCGACGCGACGCAATAGATCGACCCCTGTTTCCCCTTTAGGTCCGATGCGTAAAAACTTACCATCCATCCCGAGAGGAACCGCCCCCTCGACGATCAGGACGTATTTGCCGCTGTCGTTATGGAGGATAGATTCTAAAGCCGATTCCGACTGGTCACCCGAAGCCGCCATCAACAGCTCATGATAATCAAGTGAGATGTATTTGAGGATCAGATCGTCCACTTTGGGGTGGGAAGTTTTGATAAACGCCTCTGAATTTCCCGTACAGTCGGAGAGTTCGAGCCAGATAATCGGGATTTTATTGAGGCTCGTCACCCCCTCTTCCACGACCCCCTCGAACTGAGGATGCAGATGCATCGATGCGGTGATCATCGAAATCCAGCGATTAAACTCACGGCTCATCTCAAACGATTCCAACGCTTCATGGAGGTTCTCGGCACTCAGCTGATTTTTGGGATGGAGACGGTTGTATTTTTCGATCCGTGCGCGTACTTTTTCCAACTCTGCAGCTGCAGCAGCATCTATGCGCTCTTGTCTAAGTCGTGCCGCCTCTTCTGGATCGACAGGGGTTGCAGAGATAATCGCGCAAATATCCTGCTTGCACCGTCCGCAGGTTCGTCCCGCTTTTGAGTGCTCTTTTAGCTCAGCGAACGACGTCACCGCATTCTCTTTGATAATCTCGACCAACTCCAGCTCATGCGCCCCCTCACAGCTACAGACGAGTTTCCCGTATTCAGACATCAAACGGTTCGAATAAAGATACGCCGCGTCAATCGGCGCATCGGTTTCGATAAGGCGTTTGAGAGCAAGCAAATCGATGTTGGTGTTAATCCCGATAAACCGTTTTAGCTTGTCATTATTGACGATATACTGATCGATCCGATCCCCATGAGTGATCAAAATCGTTTCGTTCTCACTATCTTTGGGGTTGAAATCGGTCGCGGTGACATCGGCAAACAAAAACGATCCCACTTTGAGCCCGTCGATAGAGACCTCTTCTTTGAATGTTTTGCTCTCATCCCCTAGGAGGTTTGCGATAGCGACATCGGCCTCTATCGTGCACTCCTTCACCCGTCCTGCAATAAATCCCCCTGCGCGTTGCTGCGCCGCTTCACCGACACAGTAAATATCCTCATCAGAGGTACGCATTCTCTCATCGACTAAAATTCCCTTGTCACACGCTAATGTTTCACGCGCATAAGGGATATTGGGATCAATCCCGACACCGAAAATGATAAACGGGTTGTCGATCTCTCCCCCGTTAGTCAATACTTTGGTGATCGTATTTCCCTCAACCTCTTTATCCACGATCTGATCATTAAAGCGAATACGAACCCTGCTATCAGCTTCAAATATGCCGCGAATCAGTTCCAGAGCCTCACGGTTGATAACTTCGGAGTAGAGATAGTTTTTGCGCACCAACAAGGTAATGCTCTGAGGCGCATCACTTCGCATCAACGTATCGAGAAGTTCCAGTGCGATAGGTCCCGCCCCGACGATGATCACATTGCGACCGACCATCCCCTGCGCAATCGCTTCGCAATCCTTCTGGCTTCGAAACGTCGCCGCATTTTTAATCCCTGAAATATCAAAGAGCGATTTAGGAACCGAACCCGTCGCAATGATCAGTTTATCATAGTGAAATGCGGCATGTTCACTGAAAATTCGTTTTTGAGCGGGATCGATAGAGATGATTTTTTGATCCAGTTCCAGTTTTACGTTTGGGTGAAGCTCCAACTCTATCGAGTCCACGCAGTTGCAATCTTCCACCAGTTTGCATAAATGGATTCGATCATACGGAGGATGTTTCTCATCGGACACAATCACCACTTCCGACTCTGGTGCCCTCTCCATAAGGGTATTGGCGATATAGACAGCGGCAATACCCCCTCCTACGATAACAATGCGCATGATCTACTCCTCACTCTTGTTTTTAATTTTAGCCGATTTTTTGGCGGCCGCGTACGCTTCGCGACTTTGTTTACACGATTCTTCCCACACGAACCACCCCTCGTTTGCCCCATCTTCTTTTAGGGCAAATTGCTGCTTCGTTTCACTTTGCCACAATGCTTCTTCGGGTTTCGGACAAGCACGGACACATTCGCCGCAATAGATGCAAAGCCACGGGTTGTAGCGATACTCTTTTGTCCCATCGCCGTTCTGATGAAAGAGTATCGCCCCCGGAGGACACACTTTTTCACACTTATCGCAATAGATACACGCCTCATGATCGTGTTCGATCAATCCCCGATACCCGCTCGGCAAAACAATCTCTTCAGCGGGATATTGGTGTGTACGAATCGGTCTAAAAAGATTTTTAAAAGCCTCAATCATTGACTTTAACATGTGATACTCCTATTTCGCCGTACACGACATGCACGGATCGAACGAGGCGAGGATAGCAGGGGCATCAGCGTACTCAGACCCCTTAAACACCTCCATCATTGCAGGAATAGCCGAAAAGGTTGGGGTCTTGATCCGAACCCTATCCAGCATGTTTTGACCGCTCCCCCGCACCAGATAGAAAAGCTCTCCGCGCGGTGCTTCGACACGAACTACCGCTTCGCCGTTCGGTTTCCCTTTGGTCTTCTCTTGTATCTCCCCCATAGGAAGATTATCCACGATATTTTGGCACATTTCTATCGAATTAACGATTTCTCGAAGACGGACAAAGTTGCGCGCATGAATATCTCCCGTAGATTCAAGAATCATTTTGTATCCTATATCTTCGTAAGGAAAATCGCTCGTTTCAGCGCGAACATCGGTTGCCAATCCCGCCGCACGAGCCAACGGCCCCAGCGCATTGTAGATGTATGCATCTTCCAGACTTAGCACTCCTACCCCTTTGTATTTGAGCGAGAGCGACCAGTTGTTGTCAAACAATCCGATCAGAGTATCAATTTTACTGGTGAGTAATCCGAGGTTTTTATGGATCAATGCCACCAGGTCAGGAGTCAGATCACGGTTTACCCCGCCGATGGAGATATAATCAAACTGAACACGGTTCCCGCTGATCGCTTCTTGAACGTCCATAATCAGTTCCCGATCCCCCATAATCTGCATAAAGAGGGCCTCAAATCCGGCATTTTCTGCCGTATGGGCGAGACAGAGCATATGCGAATGGATGCGATCCAACTCCACCATCAACATCCGCAGATACTTGATCCGATCATTGGCAACGTATCCCAACAGCTTCTCAACGGCG
>JBFYRD010000208.1:0-3074 GCA_041302405.1 Sulfuricurvum sp. | reverse complement strand
TATAATGAATATTTCCATACCAAACAAAAGCATTACGATCTCGTCATCTCAGACATTCAAATGCCAAGAATGGATGGGGTAGAACTCACCGCCGAATTACGATCAATCAGAGAAGATCAGCCAATCATTATCCTCTCCGCCCATACAGAAACTGACTATCTTCTCCAACTCATAAATATCGGAGTATCTCAATTTATCACAAAACCGGTGCAATATCCTGAAATGTTCGATACCTTGCATAAAGTGTGTTCCAAAATCAATACTTCCCCTAACGTTTCAACAAAACCACTCCATATTATCCATCTTTCGGATGAGTTCTTTTGGGATAATGAGAAAAAATTATTTTTTCAAGGTGATGGGATAATCGCCCTAACCAAATACGAAATTTTATTAATGGAAATTTTGGTCAAAAAGTTTGAACAAGTATGCAGTACGGATGAGATACTCTACCATTTTTACCACAATAACATTGATTTGAATTCGGATAATCTTCGCGGTATGATGATGCGGCTACGTAAAAAACTGCCGGAGAAAGCGTTGAGCAGTATTTATGGACTGGGCTATCGATTATCATCGATACACTAAAATTACTTTTCTTTCCATACCTTTTCTATCCATTCCCCCATTTTCGCTTCATAACCACTGTTTTTAAACTCGACAAATTTGAGCGGTTTTGAGAGGTACTTCTGCTCGACCCATCCACCGAAATCATGCGGATATAAATACCCTTTGTGCTGTTGGCGCAATGACTCGGGGATATCGAGGATCACCCCGTTTTTTACCGCACTTTGCGCTGCATTGATTGCATTATACGCCGTGTTTGATTTAGGGGAGGCACACAGATAGATCACCGCTTGTGCGAGGATAATCCGCGCTTCGGGATAGCCGATTTGTTTGACGCTCATCATCGCCGAGGTGGTCAAGGTCAACGCCTGAGGATTCGCATTGCCAACATCTTCGGAGGAGAGTATCACGAGACGTCGGGCGATAAATTCCGGCGGTTCACCCCCTTCGATCAAGCGGGCTAGGTAATAAATCGCCGCATCAGGATCGGAGCCTCGGATACTTTTTATAAGGGCAGAAGCAAGGTCGTAATGAACCCCCGCTTCGGAACTTCCCAAACTTTGTGCCGCAGGGCGGAGTGATTTTAGGAGTGGGAGAGAAATTGGTTTATTCAATGCAGAAGCGACTTCGAGAAGTTTAAGCATTGCTCTAGCATCGCCACCTGAGCTGGCAATCAAATATTCACGTGCCTCCTCATCCATTTCAGCGGAAGTACGGACTAACAAATCTTCTAACGCTTCATGCCCTATTGAGTGGAGTTCAAATAACAATGAACGTGAACGCATCGCCGCAGTAAGGCTAAAATAGGGATTTTCTGTCGATGCACCAATCACTAACACACTGTTTTTTTCCATAACAGGGAGTAGCACTTCTTGCTGATTCTTTGCGAGGCGATGTACCTCATCGATAAAAATCAATGGCTTCGTTAAAGAACCATCATATTGATCGAAAATTTTACGAAGTTGCTCAACTTTGAGAGAGGTAGCATTGAACTCATAAAAGGGGAGACCCATAACCTCAGCGATAATTCGAGCCAGTGTCGTTTTGCCGCATCCGGGAGGGCCATAGAAAAAAGAGTGGGTGAGCGCTCCGTTTTCACACAGAGTACGCAGAGGGGAATCGGGAGAACAGAGGTGATTTTGACCTACCACATCGTCAAATTTTTTCGGACGAAGCAGATAGGTAAAATCTGCCATTTTAGCCTGCGATAACTTTAATAATCACTTCACGCGCTTGGCGAGGACCGTCAAATTCACCGAAGAAAACCCCTTGCCATTTTCCAAACATCGGACGCCCATCATGAACCGGAATAGAGACCGAAGCACCCATACGTGAAGATTTGAGATGTGCCGCTGCATTGCTTCCGACATGAGAGTATTTAGCGTCACTCGGGATAACACTTGAGAGGGCTGAGAGCAAATCGCGACGGAGATTTTGATCGGCATTTTCAAATAAAAAAACACTTGCTGTCGTATGAGGGGTAAAAACGACGCAAATCCCTTCTTTAACACCCGAGGTAATCACCGCCTCTTTGACTTCAGCACTGATGTCCATCAGCTGTGTTTTATGACTGGTCGGGAACTTAAGTGTTTTCATTTTTTACCACCTTTTGAAAATTTAGAATCAGGCTTGTATTTATTCGTACCAAATGGCTCATTGGAGGGTTTCGGTTTGAGTTTTGACTTATCTTTAATAAACGCTTTTTTCACCGGTTTTGATTCAGATTTTTCGAACACTTTCGGAGCTTTTTTTTCACTTTTTTGTTTCTGCTTTTCTGCTTTTTCAACTGCATCCAAAAACTCACGTAAATTAGAATACTCACTTCGTTCTAAAAAACGTACTTTTCCGGTCGGGAGATTATTCAGTTCTATCCCTCCAAAGCTGAGGCGTTTGAGATCAACGATTTCAGCACCGAAATGGGCAAAAAATCGGCGTAGCTCACGGTTTTGCCCCTCACCGATGGCTACTTTAAGGATCGAGTAATCTCCTTGATCTTTTTGAACCTGATAAGCGTAAAACGGAGCAAAACTCATCGGTCCCTCGGGAGCATATTCATGTGCGCCCGCACTCGCATCTTCGAGTTCCAACCCCTCACCCATCCCAACTTTCATCGCATCGGTTACTGGCCCTTTTATCTTAATCTTATATACCCGTTCCATTTTTGACGTCATGAGTGCTGTTGCAACCCGTGACGCATCCGTGAGGAGCAATAACCCCTCAGAAGCAAAGTCGAGCCGTCCGATCGGGATATAGTGGCGGTATTGTTTTGCGAGCGAGTCATAAATCGTTCTACGCCCTTGCGGATCTTTTTTGGTTACCAATTCACCTCGCGGTTTATTATAGACAATAACCGTAAATTGATCGCTGGGTGTGATTTTATTCCCGCTAATCATAACATTGGCATTCCGCTCATCTACCTGAGTCGCGGGATTGGTTTCGACTTCACCGTCGATACGGACGTATCCGTCCAAAATCGCCTGATCGGCTTCACGACGCGAATAGGTCGAATA
>JBFYRD010000207.1:0-3633 GCA_041302405.1 Sulfuricurvum sp. | reverse complement strand
TATTCGTAACTTTCACCGTACCAAAATAGGGATAATTTTTCTCTCTTTTTTGGGCTTTCTTCTAACCTTCTCCCTCATCCTCTTTACCCCATGGGGAAATCGTATTACAGAACCTATCCTTGAAAAATCACTCACCGCTGCACTCGATACTCCAATCACGGTACAGGACTTTTCTCTCTCCTATAAACGTTTTCACCTCCTCTTCCAAGACAGCTTCGGAAACACTCTCTCTACGCAAGGGGGATTTTCAGCCCTTACGCTACGGATGTATGCCCATTATCGAATCGAAACCTTTAAAGAGGGGGGATTTAATCCACTCCCTGCGCCTTTAAAAACAGAAGGCTCTCTTAGCGGTGGAATTGCCGCCTTGAACATTCGAGGAAATGGGACGATCTTCGGAGGAGATATTCTCTATAAAATCGAGTTGCATCGTTTTTTGTTCTCAACCCTCGAACTCACCCTCGATCAGATCGATTATGAATCTATGATGCATACCCTAGAATTCCCCTCTGATACCGACACCTCTCTTAGCGGAAGTGTTAACTTGCGAGGGTTTGATCGTCGGGATGTGAAGGGAAAAATCTACCTCAGCACCCAAACAAAACGTTTTGCTCCAACCCCGATCAAAGAGGATGATGACAACAGCTCGTTTGATCTAAAATCGCTATTAGCTGATAAATTTGGTCGAATCAAACCCTTTGATGTCGATGTTAGTCTCGATGCCACCCTCACACATGCCGGTGTCTTGGAACAATTTGTCGGTATACCCTTGGCGGGAGAGTTCAATATCAAAGGGGTAGTTGAGGGGAATGAAAAGCTGCTAAAACTCAAAGCGACGTCTGATGTTGCCCAAAGCAAAACCAAATTTACCGTTTTGTTCCCTGATTTGGAGCCCTCCTCCATTACTTTTGATCTGCGAGATGCCGATGCTAAACAAACCTTTGAACTCTTTACCCTGCCAGCGCCTATAAGCGGCAGACTCTCCGCCTATGCAGAGTTCAACACCTCATCGGGAACACTCCATACCTCCATCCGCAATGGAACGACTGAGCCGAATACTTTAAAGCAACACTATCAGATAACCCAGCCCCTTATCCATTTCACTGCCAATGTCGATGCTGATATCTCTCAAAAAGGGGTTCACTACCGTGCCGCGTTTACATCCGATCTCGCGCGCCTCGAGATCGACAATACCACCAAACATGATCAAATGCTTCGAGAACTTTTAAAGAGTCTGCGCTAAAGAGAACACAAAGGGGAAATTTACCCCCTCTGTCTATAATCTCTTCATGAAAAACATCACCACCGTCCTCGAATACCATGACCGAACCAAACATCGTCCCTCACGCTACGCGGCGAGTCTTGGGTATATGGACTGGGCAACCCAGCCCGATCCCTATCGCCGTTATATTGCTGCACCGCTGATCCCTCTCACCCATTCAGAGATCACCCCACCCTATCATCTCCTGTTTCAAAAAGCTTCACTCCCCTCAGCACCTCTGTGCCTTGAATCCCTTTCTCAGCTATTACGCTATTCCCTCGGACTCGCCGCGATTAAAAGCCACGGCGGTTCAGAGTGGGCATTGCGCTGTAACGCCAGCAGCGGTAATCTTCAACCCACAGAGTGCTATATCATCGCCCCTGCAATTTCGGGGCTGAGCGACTATGCCTCATTAACCCATTATGCACCGCGTGAACACGCTCTTGAATTGCTTCATACCTATGAAACACCCATGCCGCAAAATGGCTTTACCATCGCTCTGAGCTCAATCATTTGGCGAGAAGCATGGAAATACGGCGAGCGGTGCTATCGATACTGTCAGCTTGATGCGGGACATGCTTATGGTGCGATCAAAATGGCGTGCACAATGTTAGGGTGGCAATGTAAAATCGAAAGTATCGATACCGAAGAGATTGCACACGCTTTCGGCCTCGATCAGTTTGAGAGATTTCATCCAGCGGAGAGAGAATCCCCTGATCTGCTTATCCGTATCGGGGATACTTCTAATTTACCTACAACTCCGTCACTCCCATACCCTGCTAATCTCCTAAGTCCTTCACATCATGATTGGCCTATTTTGCCACTCATCGACGAAGCGGCCCAAGGAGTCTATCCTTCACCAGAACCCCTTAGCACACCTCGAAGTATTCCCATCCCCACTAAAAATGCCGGAGAGATTATCCTAAAACGGCGCAGTGCTCAGATGATGGATGGCACCGGAATCACGCAGGAGCAATTTCGTACCTTGTGTGAGAGTTCACTGTTTTGTGCAGAAGCTTCGGATGTTCATTTTGTATTGTTTGTGCATCGAGTCGAGGGGCTTGAGAAAGGGTTATACGCCTTTATTCGAAATGGCAATGATCTAGAAACACTCAAAAAGGCTATGGATCAGAACTTCATCTGGGAAGATTGTAAAGAGGGGCTCTATTGTTTGCAAAAAGGGGATTATCGCGGCGCGGCGCAAATGATCTCTTGCAACCAGGAGATTGCCAAAGAGGGAGCGTTTAGTTTCGGGATGCTCTGTAATTTTTCAAGCGCACTCGAAAAATACGGTGCGGTTGGATACAAGAATCTCTATCACCAATGCGGAATGATTGGGCAGATACTCTACCTAGAAGCGACCTCGTTAGGACTTTCCGCAACCGGAATCGGGTGTTTTTTAGACGATGAATTTCATGCTCTGCTAGGACTAAGGGATCAGCATTTCCAATCACTTTACCATTTCACGATTGGAAGAGCCATCATAGATACACGGGTAAGCACCCTTCCTCCGTATGGGAAGTGGTGATTATCGCCCCTCTTTAAGAGTTTGAATAAATTGCGTTTGGGTCTCACCGATAAGCTTGCCGGTGATATCGATGTACGTTTTTTCATCCGCACTCACCGTAAATTCTTGGGTTGAGCTACTGCCCCCTTTTGCACCCGCCATCGATAACGCAACACTGCCTAAAACAGATATCGCATTTCCGAGGGTATTATCAATCCCCGTCGTATTTTTAGGCTCTGCCACCGCAAAGTTCGTCCCCGATACTACTTTTTCTTTTAGACGGATAAATCCGTTACCGTCTGCAGATGGAGATTTACTGTTACGAAACATACTAAAACTGCTGACATCCGGTACACGTATAGAAATTCTTGAATCTTGTGGGAAAAGATAAATCTCTGAAGTAACGTTTTGAGAATGAGAGGTCGTTTTTTCATTTTGCTCTTTAATGAAATTAAATCCGAAACGCTCACTCACACTTGCAGAAGCTTGTCCAAAACCAACCACATAATAAACTTTCACTAGTGTTGCATTCAGTGCAAGTGCCAAATCTTTTTCTAGTTTGTCGGGAACCTCATTCGCAAATGCTTTTGCTAAGCTCTCACCCATATTACTGATTGAGATCAGTCGTCCGGATCGTTCATGATCCGCTTCACTGTGATAAGGTAAAGTTCCAGGTGAAAATACGAAAGCTTGAGAATTTTTAACCCCTTTAGAATCACTATAGGTGAAAGGGATCTCTTTTGGAGAAGTGCAATTTTTTTTCAGTGTTAAAAATGCTTCCTGCTTCTTAATCTCAGACATTGGAACCACCTCAACTCCTGAGTCTGTCAACTCTTTTACAAATTGTTCATACAGTTTCTCCGCT
>JBFYRD010000205.1:0-2553 GCA_041302405.1 Sulfuricurvum sp. | reverse complement strand
GATTGTGTGGAGAGTATCTGATCTTCTTTCATCACGGCGGCACTGAGCGCGATAATCGGAAGTTTCTCTTTTCCTGTCATTTTTCGGATCTCTTTGGTGGCGGTAAATCCATCCATGATCGGCATTTGCAGATCCATCAATACGGCATCATACTCATTTTCTCTTACCATTTCAACCGCTTCTAGCCCATTGTTGGCAACCGATACCCGAAGTCCCATTTGTTTGAGCCGTTCGGAAGCTACGAGGACATTGAGATCATTGTCTTCGACCAGAAGTATATGAATGTCTTTGGTTGTGGGGAGGATGTTGTACTGATCTCGTTGCACTATTGTCTCAAACTCTTGCGTGGAAAACTCATAAGGGTCGAACAAGGCGGTGAAGCTAAACGTACTTCCCCCATTTGGGGCACTTGAGACGCTGATGGTTCCCCCCATAAGCTCAATGAGCTCCTTGGTAATCATTAATCCCAAACCTGAACCGCCGTATTTACGCGTAAAGGAGCTGTCGGCTTGATAAAAGGGGCTAAAGAGATTTTGCTGTTGTTCTTCACTCAATCCGATTCCCGTATCCTTTACAGTAACGGTTAGTTTGCACTTTGTCTCTTCGGTCTGGGCTGTAATAGAGACATGAACTTCACCTGCATCGGTAAATTTCATCGCATTGCCCACAAGATTGCTCAAAATCTGCTGTAAACGCAAGGGGTCCCCTAAAAGTCGTTGGGGAACGGCAGAATCGGTATCGAAACGGAGGTCGATATTTTTCTCTTCGGCTTTGTAGCTGAACAGCGCATGGACATTTTTTAAAATCTCATGCACATCAAACGGTATCTGTTCAAGTCTCAATTTGTTGACTTCGATTTTTGAGTAGTCCAAAATCGTATTTAAAACTCCCAAGAGGGCTTTTGCTGCCATTTCGGCTTTTATGAGATAATTATTTTGTAAAGGGGTGAGATCGCTTTGAAGTACAAGATCTATTAACCCGATGACCCCGTTAAGCGGTGTACGGATTTCATGAGACATATTGGCCAAAAAACTGCTTTTGGCATTATTGGAATTTTCTGCAGCTTCTTTGGCGAGCGTAAGAGTTTCTTCCAGTGTTTTTTCTGCTGTAATGTCGCGGTTGGTACCGACCATGTAAAGTGGATTATGGTATTCATCGTATTTGACAATAGAGGTACTGTGAATGTATTTTATGTCACCGCTTTGGGAGATTATTCTAAATACAGTGTCAAGAGGGATACCGTTATGTACGGCATTTGCAAGTTCGTATTCTGCACGTTCAACATCATCGGGATGGATGGTGTTTTTCCAATCATCATAAAAGACGACTCCTGTTTCGAGCTGTTTCTCTTTTTCGTAGAGTTCAAACATTTGTTGATCCCACGTCAAAGTGTTATCGTTGAGCTGCCATACCCATATTCCTATTTTGGATGCTTGCGTCGCGAGCTGTAAACGATCAGTGGTCTTGGTGAGTTCTATATTCTTTTGTCGAAGGATGTTTTCTAGCTCTTTTTGTTCGGTGATGTCATGGACGGTCCCTCGGGACTCGATGGGGGTACCGTAAGTATCATAGAAGGTTTCACCTTGTTCTCGGACGTATTTGACCCGTCCATCACTCATTAGTAATCGGTGAGTGTAATCGTAAAATGTCTGATTCTCGATAGAAGAGGCATAGGCATCATTCACGAGTTTACGGTCTTCAGGGTGAATGGCGTTTAAAAAACCTTCATAAGAGGGGGTATGTGTTTCTGGATCGATTTCAAAAATGGTGTAGATTTCGTCTGACCACTCCAGCTCATTGGTGAGAAGATTGAGCTGCCAGTTCCCAAGTTTGGCTAATTTTTGTGCTTCTTTCAGTATTGTTGAGGTTTTGATAATTTTTTGGTTGTAGGTTTCATTTTCAGAGATATCTCGGACAAAGGCGATATTGTAATCGATCCCCTCATGCGTTATGGCACGGACATTTGCTTCGACTGGAAACGTGGAGCTGTCTTTGCGGGTGATGGTAGCATAATCGGTTAACCGTCCTATTTTTTTCAGTTCTTGAAGATGGTCCAAAAAGCTCTGATCTTTGATCGGGTGACGAAAGCCGTCGATCCCGATGGTGCGCATCTCGTCCAGAGAATATCCGGTCATATTCTGTGCGGTTTTATTGGCGTATTCGATATAACCGTTATCAATCCGGATCATGAATGCCATATCGTTGGCCGAATCGATCATCTGATGAGAGAGATAGAGGGCTTCGAGCTGTTTTTTGCGTTCGGTAATGTCACGTGCAGAACAGTAAATGACCCTTTTTTCATTTAATTGTATCGGTTGAGTATTGATTTCGACTTCATAGATACTCCCGTTTTTTTGTCGATGGACCGATTCGATGATCATTGGTTGATAGAGCATTTGAGCCAGTATAAGACGGGCTTCATGTTCGGTTAGTTTGGCATCCCAGTCAAATACACTTAGATTTTCGGCTTCCGCTTCCGTGTATCCGAGCATTCGGATAAAAGAGGGGCTGTATTCGATCAAGTTTCCTTCTGCATCTAGGATATGGATCCCG
>JBFYRD010000204.1:0-4323 GCA_041302405.1 Sulfuricurvum sp. | reverse complement strand
CATTTACACCCTACTCTGATGAAGCTTATGGCGATGCGCATAAAAATATCCAAGTGATCTCCGCCCTCTATAACCAAATTAAAGAGCGTGGTATGCGTGATGGCGAGTTTCGCCTTGTCATCCTTTTCAATGATGTTGCCTGCACGAGTGTTGAGGGGACCTATCTTAAACTTTATGCCCTATCGACCTCTAAAGCGGCTCTTCGTTCACTCAATCTAAACGGCGCGTTCGGTGCATTGCACAACGTTGCATGGTCAGACGGTCAACCGATCGAACTCGAATGGCTCCGTGAAAATGAGATCGAACTCAAATTTGCCAACGAATATCCAAAAGTCGATTTTGTCGATAAATTCCCTCGCTATCTCCAACACATCATCCCTGCGAACAATACCCGCGTATTGGACGACTCAAAAGTCCGTTTTGGTGCACAGCTTCATGCAGGTACTACAATCATGCCGGGTGCAAGTTATGTGAATTTCAATGCTGGTACCACAGGTGTGAGTATGGTCGAAGGACGCATCTCGAGTTCTGCAGTTGTCGGTGATGGCTCAGATGTAGGTGGTGGAGCTTCTATCCTCGGAGTTCTCAGCGGAACGGATGGAATCCCAGTCACTATCGGCAAAAATACCCTGCTCGGTGCCAACTCGGTAACGGGTATCGCATTGGGTGATGGTTGTATCGTTGATGCAGGGATCGCTGTTTTAGCGGGAACAAAATTTTCAGTTAGCGCTGAAGAGCTCTCCAAAATCCAACAGGCAAACCCAAATGCAGTATTGAGCGGAGTCAGTTTCAAAGGTAAAGATTTGGTCTCACTTAACGGTATCCACTACCGCCAAGACTCTACGACGGGACAACTCATGATCCGCCGCTCTACACGTGAAGTTAAACTTAACGCCGATCTTCATTAATTCTAAATCACTTTTTGGGCATAGCCCACAAAGTGGCAGGGACAAATGTCCCTACAACCCCCTAAAGCTACCCGTATCTTTCGGATACGGGAGAAGTTAATTCGGTTTTTCTCTCCCCGTTTAAGGGAACAGTGTTTATACTTTTCTTATCTGATAACAAGGAGCTTTAGATGATAAGCTCAAATGTCTCTTCTTTGATGTCAAATCAAACGTATATGAATAACAATGCAAATAATGTTGCAAACGTTAATAGTGATGGATTTATTCCCCGAAATACGACGATTAGTGAAACGCAAAACGGAGCGACGAAGGCTAATACATCAATGGCCAATTCGAACGGAAGTGAAAAATCACAAACTAATCTCTCAAAAGAGCTAACGGATCAGGTAACAATCGAAAAAGTAGCACAATCAAATATTCAAGCCATCCGAACCCAAGACGAGATGTTGGGTTCACTTTTAGATATTCGAGGATAATTATTTAAAGTGACTTCTTTTTAGAAGTAACTTTTATATTTTTGCTAAGTGATGTCGGTGTTTGAGTAAATATATTCATACTCTCTACGCGAGAGAGCAGTTTCATAGCCGGATCAAAATCCGCTAGATCCGATCCAAGTTCTAACGTACTAATGACTGCTTTACCGATGACATGACGTCCACGATTTCCCTGCTTATCAATGGTACGAATCCCCCAAACATTGTGCATTACCATAACATTTTCCTGATAAGTACCGACATAGAGCAGCACATGCCCTTTGAGATAAATGATGGTCTCAAAAGGAACCCCTTTTTCTTTAATCAACGAGAGTTTTTCATCATCATTCATCCCGACAAACGATACCACTTCACCTTTGCGTGATTGTGCTGAAGAGTTACGCGGCAGCCAAATACCAAAAGGGGTCATCATGTCACGAATCATCGATGAACAGTCACGTTCACCATACATTCCGCCCCATCCATACGTATTTTTCAACAGCTGTGTTCCGATAATATTCAAATCACTTTTATTCAGTCGGCTCACACCGATATGAGCGATGCGTTTTGGGAGTAATAAAATTTTAATCGTGTTGTTTGCATCAATCGCTTTGACATAATAGTACTCATCATCACTGCGTTCCAAAGGTAAAATCATACCTACCCGCGAATATCCGCTAAATCGATTTGTATTGTCCATTAACGCTACATTATCCTCAATCAAAAAAACTTTTTCCGATTTTTGAATCATTAAAGCGGTTTCATCATTAATCAGAGCAACACCGTCTGATTTGACCCATCCTGATACGTTATTGGTAAAAATATAACTCCATGCACCGTCTTTTGAGGTGTGTGAGATAAAAATCGGTTCATTGTAGTTCACACTGCTGTTTTGCAAAAGATCAAAAGGATACCCCTCACCCGGAAGAGCAGGATTTCTGTATAGTGGCTTATCGCTCGGGAATGCCCGAATATCCATCCATTTGAGGGTAATCGCTTTTTTATTGATAGTGCCGTAAGCTCCAAAGTTGCTTTGTTGCTTTATCTCTTCAAACCACACAGGCGGGACCGGTCGAAGATTGCTCCCAAAACCGCCTTTGAACGCTCGAAGTGGCCATAATACCTCTTCTATTTTATGAGGAGTGGTAACGTATCCCCATGGAGAAAAGTAACGCCCTTCAAAGATTTTTTGAATTTCATATAGGCTATCGCGATCAACACCGCTTTGTTCGACATAGGGAGTCATTGATTGTTCAAAACGCTCTAAATCATTGACTTTTGGACCGTATTCAGGGAATTTTAGTTCTAAATCTTGTGGAAGCATACAACAAAAAGGGTCGCTCAAAGCAGTTTGGTTGTTTTCCAATACTTTAGGCGGATCAATGAGTTTTATCGCTGATGCGACAGGGGTGGGTGTATGTGTGCTACACCCACCTAATACCAATAAAAGTCCACTCATCCATAGTGTTGTTTTCATCATATTATTCCAATATTATTCGACTCCGCCGAAACGTCCTACGACTCTGCCGATAATTTCGACTTCATCTTTGTGCGCAACGTAGGTGGGATAGTCTTTATTATCTGAAATAATATCAAGTTTACCATCAATCCGTACTTGTAAACGTTTAATAAAAAGTCCGTGTTCTGTACGGATCGTAAAAATGCCGCCACGGCTAAGATCTGTTTTAGTTCGGTTCACAAAAACAATATCGTTGTAGCTAAAAGAGGGTTCCATAGAGTCACCGGATACATTGATCGCTTCAATATGACGTAACTCTTTCTCACCGCCAAGTGAGATAACAAAGTTTTCTTCCAACATCAAAGGCTCATACTCAAGTTCGTCGTTTTCCGCCCCTCCCCCTGCAGAGGCGCTAACCGAAGAGAAGTACCGTACCATATAAACACGGTTTGTCGCTTCTATCAAACTCTCGGGTGATTGGTTATACAACAACCAGTTAATAGCAATTGAACGTTTCGCACAAAAATCAAGTAATTCGGTAAAGGGAATTTTGTTCCGTTTTTTCATCGTAGCGAAGTTCATTTGAGAAATATCCAACAACTCTGCCACATCTTTATCAAATACTTTTTTATCGGGGAACTCAGAAGAGACAATATCTTTGATTGCCTCAACGATATCACTGAATGTTTTCATATTGAAATCCTTTTGAAGTTTTGATAATGTATTGTAAGAATTATGACATAAAAAAAATAATTATATGACAATTTGACATATTTTATTAATCAATTTTAAAAGTTATCTACAATTTGCCTAATATCACTCAAGGAGTTGACAATGGCAAAGGTTATTCGCAAAGCTAACGGATGGATGGATAAGTTTGAAATGAAGATGGGGCTTTGGGCAGAGAAGATTTTTTAATCTCAAGACTCTTTTTCTTGATCTTCTTTTTCCATTTTAGCCAAACGGGAGAGATGATATCCTCTAAAGATAAAGACGAGAAAGAGAATAAATAAAACAATGACGAAAGTATCGAAAATTTGAAACCACATATTACATCATCTTTCGGTAAGAATTAAAATTTTGCTTGATCGCTTCATAGAGGATGATTCCGCTACTAATGGCGAGATTGAGACTACGCCCCTCTTTGGTCATAGGGATGGTCATTGTCTGCTCAGGAAATGCATTTAATATATCAGTTGGAATCCCAGAGGTTTCACTCCCGAATAAGAGATAATCTCCCTCTTTGAATTCCACTTCAAAATAGGGACGATCGGTTTTGGTGGTAGCAAAGAAAAAGCGCTCTTTATTGGGATGCGCGCTCATAAAATCATCGATACTTTCCCAGACATGTAAATCGATCTTATGCCAATAATCCAAACCGGCACGGCGTACCGCTTTTTTCATCGATATCAAATCCGATCGGTTTGATTAAATGTAACGATGAACCGGTATTGACACATAATCTCCCTATCGCACCAGTGTT
>JBFYRD010000203.1:0-3892 GCA_041302405.1 Sulfuricurvum sp. | reverse complement strand
AATTTAGGATCGATTTTTTTCAACTCTTTAGCAACGGTCAAACCGCCCCAGCCTCCACCGATAATTACGATTTGGTGACGACCTAGCATGGTAGCCGCAGAAGCAGTTTTAGCTCCACTACTTGGCAATGGATTAAATGCAGTTGTACTACAACCAGTTACGGCGGCGGCAGCTACACTAATACCGGCAAATTTAAATAAGTCACGTCTTGAAATGTTCATAATGAGTTCTCCTTCATTCTATGCAAAATCGATTGCGAATTTGAAATTATCGCTAGGGACATCATAATCGTCTTATTCTTAAATATTTATAAGAAATAGTGAAATATGTCTAAAAATACCAAATAAGATATTATTATACGATTTTACGTGATACAAATGTGATAGATGTTTTGAGTGTGTATAATATGGTATCATATCGATATCTTTAAAAGGGAGATTTTGAATGAAAGTTGAAGAGTGCCATTCCTTAGCGGAAGTCCGTAACCATATCGATCACCTAGACGATCAAATCGTTGAACTTATCGCCGCACGCAACGGTTATGTTAAACAAGCAGCCAATTTTAAACACTCGATTGAAGAGATTAAAGCCAATGAACGGCTCGAAGCGGTGATGGATCGCGTACGTTCACGTGCAATGGAATTCGGCGTATCACCTAATCTGCTCACCACCCTCTATGGTATTATGATTGACGCGATGGTCGAAGCGGAAATTTCTGAATTTCAGAACGCGAAATCGTTATAACTGACCTTGCACAGTCAATTTATTTCTCGTCATCCTGAACTCGATTCAGGATCAAAGATTGCGGATCAAGCCCGCAATGAGAGAAAATTATCCTTTTTAATCCTATACACCCTTCGAGACGCTTAGGATGAACGGAAACTAGAACTTCGTCACTTCCCCGCGACAAATAGCCATCATCACTTTTCCTTTTAAACTCTCTTTTTTATAAAGACTGTGATGGTGAGGAACCACAACATTCTGTGTAGGATCAAATACAATACAATCGCATACCGAACCTACGACAATTTCTCCTGATTTCATACCAATTTGTTCACCAGGAGCTCGTGAAGTCAAATCAAGAAGTTTAGACATGGTAATAGTATCAGTATCAATCAGATAGGTATAAAGAAGCGGTAAATATTCACTAATCGACGTTGTCCCCTCATGAGCATCATAAAATGTGATATCTTTATGAATATCAGAATTTGGTTGATGCAATGCGCTTAAGGCATGTATTTCACCTTTCTTTAGCGCATCGATCAGTTCAAGCCGTTTTGATTCGTTGACTAGGGGAGGATTAATTTTTGCATCGGTATCAAAACCTAAACATGCTGAGTCATTTTTGAAAAGATGATGGATAGAAACCTCACACTCTACGTCCACTCCACTGTTACGAGCTTCAGTAATCAGCGTGATCGATCGAGGTTCGGTAACGCTTTTAAAAATGACTTTTATCCCAAAATGACGGGCTATCTCGATCATCGAGGCAATATGGACCACTTCTGAGAGGGGAGAGATACCAGGAAGTCCAAGTTGAGAAGCAATCGCACCATCCGACATTACGCCGCTCTCAACAAAACTTTTTTCCTCTGCTTTATAAAAAAGTGCTTTATTAGCCATTTTTAAATATTGGGCGATACGGCTGATGAGATTGTAATCGTTAATGGTCGTCGTGTGTACCGACACACACCCTTTTTTTAGCATTATCGCTATGTTGCTCAAAGCACCCGCATCATTCAATCCGCTGACGGCTGATTCAATCGTCGCGCCATGAGGAAGATAACGATGCTGCTGAACAAACTCCAGCGTGATCTCATTATCGATCCGTGGAACGGAATCGCTCGCGAGGACAACCGTACTCACCCCTCCATGAAGAGCACGTCGAGAGAGCTTTTCAAGATTTGTTCTGCTAAGCTGGGAATCTTTTAGTCGTACATCGGTATCAATCAGACCCGGAATCAAATAGCACCCTTGCGCATCGATAATCTCATCACCGCTTAAAGTTTCACCGATTTGGGTAATTACCCCCTCTTCAATCCGAACATCACCATAACGTTCTCCATTGATATCACAGATAATCGCACCTCTAATGATCATAATCAACGCTCCCATTGCTCTTTTGTAGGTATAATTACGGTATTTTAGTCCAAGAAACGTTAAAGGTACCTCTAAAGTGCTCAAGATAATTGTATTTTTAGTCCCAGCCTTTCTTTATGGGGCTCCAGATCTTTACAAAGTGGGTAAAAATCTCTACTTTGCAAAAGGGTGCAGTGGTTGCCATGGTATTTCTGCTGGCGGAACCAACCAATATCCGGCATTGGCCTATCGGCGCAAACCATTTTTAATCTCAAAATTAAAAGATTATCGCGCCAAAAAAGGACCTACCCAGCAATCTCAGCTTATGATCCCTTTTGCTATGGGGCTCAGTGATAAAGAGATAGAGGCCTTGACTACGTTTTTGAGTGAATTTAACGAAAATAAAAGTACGTACAAATCTGATTTAAGCACTCGTGGAGATGGAGGATCATGAAACTTTTAGTAAGTGCATTAGAACACTCTGCCAATATTCATCTCTCCTATTTGGTAAAAGAGCTCGGACAGGATGTCGAACTTTCCGGTATATTTGACACCTCTTTAGGTGAAAGTATCGTCGATTTACGCGCAACATCGGTTATGGGATTTGTGGATGCACTCAAAAAACTACCGTTTTTTTTCCGTTTAAAAGATCAAATGGTAGATCTAGCGGCATCAGCGGATAAAGTGCTATTGATCGACTCCTCTGGATTTAATCTCCCCCTAGCCAAAGCGATCCGAAAACGTTACCCCGATAAAGAGATTATCTACTATATCCTCCCGCAAGCATGGGCATGGAAGAAAAAACGGATACCTGTACTCGAAAAAACAATTACCAAGTTGTGTTCCATCCTCCCATTTGAACCCTCTTATTATTCTAAACACGCCCCTATCGAATATGTTGGTCATCCCCTTCTCGATGAGATTACTATCCGTAAAGAAAATTTGACCCCGAGTGGAAAGATTACTTTTATGCCCGGTAGTCGTCCTGGAGAAATCAAAAGACTAATGCCGGTTTTCAGAGAATTACGTCCCATGTTGGAAGCACGTGCCCTCATTGTCATCCCTCCCCATTTCTCAGCTGAGCAAATAGCAGAGCTATACGGTGATATTTCCCATTTTGAAATCACCCATGAAGCGCATCAGAGCTTAGCAGATTCGGATTTTGCCTTTATATGCAGTGGTACGGCCACCCTCGAAGCCTCACTTATCGGTACGCCGTTTATCCTTGCTTATATTGCAAAATCACTCGATTACGCTATCGCTTCGAGACTGGTAAAGCTTGATTATCTCGGGCTAGGAAACATTTTATTCTCCAAAGCGTATGGAAAATCACTTCATCCTGAACTCATTCAAAAGGAAGTTACGGCTCAAAATCTGTATAATGCGTATCAACAAATGGATAAAACCGCTTTTTTTAACGATGCAGCTTCCTTGCGTGAACTCTTAGGTCACGGAAGCGCAGCACGTGTCAGTACACTTATCAAGGATTTATAATGTTTAGACTTTTTTCATGGATAAAAACGTCCTCCCGTAATTTTACCGATGAAACCATCATCCCCTACGTCTTCACTCTCGGCGATGGTCCGATGCTATTTCGCGATCTTTTAAAAACCAATAAGATGTATCAAGAGGGGTTAACTCTCGAAGGGAAAATCCCGGGATTTCGGATGAGTACCGGACGGAGCTATCTCGTATTTATCGCACTATGGCATCTTATTTTGTTACCCTCATCGGCAATATTCCATACCGTTTTGGCAAAAATAGATTGTCATCTTTTGATTTTAATGGCTATTTTATTTACAGGGATGTTTTT
>JBFYRD010000202.1:0-3155 GCA_041302405.1 Sulfuricurvum sp. | reverse complement strand
TATTTATGAAAAAATACAATATCGAAGTGATGGACATCGCCCACATGCGCGGTACCACCATCTCACGTAAATTTGTTATTATCGACGAAGCACAGAACATGACCAATGCCACCCTCAAACTTATCGGAACGCGTATGGGGGATGAAACACGCCTCGTCGTTATGGGAGATCCGGGACAAATCGATCATCCGTTCCTCTCAAAACGGCGCAATGCCCTTGTGAGTTTGTTGAACAAAGCACAGCATAATAATTTTATCGCGGGGATTCAGTTGAGACATACGATTCGTAGCCAGGTTGCGGATTGGTTTGATAAAAATTTTTAGGATAACGCATGGACACAGTTTTGCTCTATTCTATCGAATCTTTTCCTCCGCTACGTGAATCGATCGCTAAGATTAACGAGCTATGTTCCAAAGAAGAGATAGACCGTAAAGCACTCTCTCAGGTTATTGAAGCCGATCCGATCCTTTACACCAATATCCTCCATTTTTCAAATGCTCCTCAACACGGATTCAAACATCAGATCATCACAATAGCTCAAGCGCTTTCTTTGTTTGGTATCCATACAATTCGTGGTATGGCACTTACTGCAGCACTTAAAGCTCATCCATTTACCGATGTAAGTCCTTACCGAATCTCTATCGATGAATGGTTCAAAGTAATGAAAAAGCAGCAAAGGTTCTTAGAATTATGGCTCTCGGTAGATCACAAACCAATGCTTCAATCATTGGGCGGTCTCACTTTTATTTTAGAGATTGGTCGATTAGTCGCATCTTATGTGTTGATGTTTACTGATAATCCTTATACCTTTACCAAAACGAACACGCATGAGCTTTTACTTGAAGAAAAAAATATTATTGGCGAGCATGGAGATGAACTTGCAGCAAAACTGTTTGAACTGTGGTATTTTGACAATACCCTAATCGATTCACTCCGCCATTCTCTCTCACCGGATTACGGAGTGAATCCTCAAGTGTGTGCAGCATTAGGATGTGCTAGACGTCTTTTTACCCTTTACGGTATTGAACCTTTTGAAAGTATTGAAATTTTCCTAAATGCATCCGGCTTTAATCCTATCCATGCTAAATCTGCATACGACACCCTCATGAAGGAATAGCTTATGAAAAAATATGCCCTTAGCGATCTTAGAAATCTAACATTAGAGCTAAGTATCCTCTACGTCGAAGATGAAGCGATGCTTCGAGAGGGAATGGTGGGAAGTCTACGCCAACTGTTTAAAGGGGTCGAAGTTGCTGAAGACGGAGCAATCGGATTAGCTTTGTATGAAAATTCCCATTATGATTTGGTTATTACCGATATATCCATGCCAAACATGGATGGCATTACCATGATTCGTCACATCAAATCGATTAATCCCGAAGCACGTATTATTGTCACTTCAGCCCAAAATGATGCCGATAAGCTTTTAGAGCTAATTAATCTCGGTGTGGACCGTTTCCTGACAAAACCTATTGATAAAACAATGCTGATCGAAACCCTCTTTTCAGTATGCAATGCCATCATATCGATTAAACAAGCTCGAGCATACCAAGAGCAGTTAGAGCAAAAAGTACGTCTTCTCGAAACAAATCTCACAAAAGAGTACATCAAAACCAAAGCAGCTGTACCAATCTCCGAAGAGAATAGAGAATATGACAATTCGTATGAAGACTATTTTCAGCATCTCCTTCGTGAAGAGATTGATGAGCTGTGTGATCTTAATGAAGAGCTCGATTACGATATTCTTCTCGCTTTCCAAAACGATCGCATCGATCCAGCATACGTATCACGCGTGTCGAAACGCTACAATCGATACGGAGCAATTTTAAGCCGTCATATCGCTTTTTCGCAGATTGGACTAGGTTTACAAACGATGTGCCGTGAATTTGATACTCATCAACAGCTTTTTATAGACAAAATTGCATCCATTCGAGCACTCCTTGAAAGCTTTAACTTCACTCTTATTACTTTTCGAAAAAAAATATTGCAGGTCTCGTCTTCGCACCCAACGTTTTACAATGCTTCACTGCTGAGTGATATATCGATGATAGTCAATCTTTTAAATCAAACCGAAATTGATAGCGATATCGAGTTTTTTTGATGGATACCCTCTCTATTCTATACATTGGAAAAAATACTGTAACCCTGAAAGCAATGCAGCAATATGACTCAAATATCACTTTTGTAAATTCCTGTGAAGAGGGACTTGATCAGCTGAGCAATAAGGCTATTGATGCAATTATCGTCGAATCAAGCGACGGAATGAAGGAACCGTTATCTACCATTGAAAAATTTAAAATACGAAAAAAAAATCTTCTCTGTGTCATCATTACCGCTTGCCCTGATCAAGAGAGTCTGATCCGATCTATTTCCATAGGAGTGAACGATATTCTAATCCAGCCATTTGAGCCATCTGCAATTGATACCTTAATCAAAAAGCTCCGGGTTTCGGCATTGCTCAATCGTCAACTTTCTCAAAAGAACCTTCTTCTTAATCAATACAAAAATGCCTTGGATGCTTCTTTAATTATTGCTAGAACTGATACGAGCGGAAATATTATTTATGTCAATGATAAATTTTGCGACATAACCGGTTATACACCGAGTGAAATCATTGGACACACACATCGCCTTTTCAAGCATCCCGAAACACCTACAGAACAAATGGTTCAGCTCTGGAATACAATCAGCTCTAAACGAATATGGCATGGAACCGTTATCAACCTAACCAAAAAAGGGGAGACATTTTATACCGACACTTTTGTCATACCCATTCTTAATGAGCAACACGAAATCGTCGAATATATGGACATGAGAATCGATATTACCGAAATTAAAAACTATCTGCAGATCATTCAGAATAAAGTCGATGAAGCAACCAAGGCTATTCAAGCACAACAGCAACAGCTAATAGCCCAATCACGTGCAGCAGCATTAGGTGAAATGTTTGATAACATAGCCCACCAATGGCGCCAACCAATAGGGGCAATCAATAATGCAATCATTAATGCCGAATTTGCAATTGAGCTAGGAAGTCTGCAAGAGTCTGCGGTTCTTGAAACATTCGAACAGCTTAAAACCTACACCGCATTTCTTTCAAAAACAATTGATGATTTTAGAAATTTCTCTAATCCGGACAAAGAGAAAACCCATTT
>JBFYRD010000201.1:0-2723 GCA_041302405.1 Sulfuricurvum sp. | reverse complement strand
TGTGATCACGGAGTTGAAACACCGGAAGTGCGTCTCGCTTCGGGAAAAGAAGAGGGGGGAACCATCCAACTCAAGGCGTACCATGAGGGGAACCATATCGTTATTCAAATCATTGATGACGGTAAAGGTCTTGACGTTGATATGCTCAAACAAAAATCGGTTGAGAAGGGGATTATCACCGAAAAAGAGGCCGATGTTATGTCAGAAAAAGAGGCATTTGGTCTTATTTTCCGTCCAGGTTTCTCAACTGCTGCACAAGTCACCAGCGTTTCAGGACGCGGTGTCGGTATGGATGTAGTAAAAACCAACATCGAAAAACTTAACGGCATGATCGACATTGACTCAGAATTGGGTCAAGGTACGTCGATGAAACTTAAAATTCCTCTTACTCTTGCGATTATCCAAGCGTTGCTTGTCGGAGTCCAAGAAGAGTATTATGCGATTCCGCTTGCATCGGTTCTTGAAACGGTACGTATCAGCAAAGATGAGATTTACACTGTTGAGAGCCGTTCGGTTATGCGTCTACGGGATGAAGTTCTCTCCCTCGTCCATATCGGGGACATTTTCGAAGTGGAACGTGTTTTTGATAACAGCGAACATGCGTATGTCGTTGTCCTCGGTCTTGCCGAGAGTAAAATCGGTCTTATCGTCGATTCATTGGTTGGGCAAGAAGAGATCGTTATTAAATCGCTCGGTGAATATCTCAAAGGAATCGAAGGTATCGCCGGAGCAACGATTCGTGGAGATGGCGGTGTAACCTTGATTGTTGATGTTGCGGCATTGATGCAGATGGCAAAATCCGTTAAGTCCACCGTAGGTCAAGAGAGCGCGGAAGCAAAAGGACGATTCGGGGCTAAGAATAAGGCGAGTGACTACACCGTCATGATCGTAGATGATTCAAAAACCGATCGTACCATTATGCGAAAAGCGCTTGAACCAATGGGAATCACCCTTGTTGAAGCGACCGATGGGGTTGAGGCACTTAATATCTTGAAGCAAGGGGATTATATGTTTGATGGTATGCTTGTTGATATAGAGATGCCTAGAATGGATGGTTATACCCTAGCAGCAGAGATTAAAAAGTACAATAAATATAAAAATCTTCCCCTCATCGCCGTAACATCACGGACCGGAAAAGCGGATCGTATGCGCGGTGTTGAATCAGGAATGATCGAATACATCACGAAACCATATTCACCAGAGTATCTGATGAATGTCGTCAAACGAAACATCAAGTTTAACGAGGGGCTATAACATGAGCGAAAAACTCCAACAAATTATTAACAAACAGCAAAAATCCCTCTCAGGAGATGATATTAAAATCGATGAAGTGATTCAGTTAGTTGGCTTCATCGTGGGTGATGAAGAGTTTTCGGTGCCCATTTTGAGCATCCAAGAGATTATTAAACCGATCTCATGGACGCGTGTTCCACAAACTCCTGAATATATTTTAGGGGTCTTTAATCTTCGTGGTTCGGTTATTCCCTTGATCGACTTACGGTCACGTTTTGGATTAGAGACGATGAAACATACCGAAGAGACCCGTTTTATCGTTATGAAAAATGGCGATGACGTTGCAGGATTTGTGATTGATCGCCTTACCGAAGCGATTCGTCTTCCAAAGCGTGATGTAGGTCCCGCACCGGATACGATTAATGAAGCTGAAAGTATGATTGACGGTGTCGGTAAACAATCGGATCGTATCATTACGATTCTCAAAGTACATAAACTTTTGGAAAGAAATTTCTAATATTTTGTCATCCTGAACTCGATTCAGGATCTAAGATTGCGGATCGAGTCCGCAATGACGAGTAAAATATGGCACAATATTGCTATGAATGAAATACACTTTTTAAACCGCCGCTCCAAACTCCTTGATATGATGGAGGAGGGGGTAGCGATTATCACCTCCGCACCTACCCAAACACGTTCCAACGATACCGAATACTCCTACCGTCAAAATAGTGATTTTTATTATTTATGCGGATTTAACGAAGATAACTCTGTATTAGTTTTGATTAAAACTTCCAATTCATCAAAAACAATCCTTTTTGTCGAAGCTTATAATGCCGAGCACGCTCTTTGGAACGGTGCACGTTTGGGGATCAATGGGGCACGTGAGAAATTTAGTGTTGATGAAATAGTTGATATCGCCGAATACGGCGGAATGATCAAAGAGCTTTTACGCGAGCACATCAACCTCTATGTCGATTTATATAGTGATTCATCAAGATTGAATGAAGCCAAAACAGCGGCTCAGTCGCTTCACTCGACACGTGGTGTTAAACGCCATATCCGCTCCATTCGTGACGTCACTTATCTTATCCGAACATTACGACTGATAAAGTCACCCGAAGAGATCGAGACGATAAAAAAAGCGATTACCATCACCGCCGAGGCACACCATGTCGCAATGGAAAAGTGCCGTGTAGGGATGAGAGAATATCAACTCCAAGCGCAGATGAACTATGTTTTTATCAATAACGGTGCCATGAATGAAGCCTACGGTGCTATTGTCGCGGGGGGGAACAATGCTAATACTCTCCATTATGTTGACAATCACGATGAACTCCGTGAGGGCGATTTAGTCCTCATCGATGCCGCGTGTGAATGGGAACTCTATGCGAGCGATATAACACGCACTTTTCCAATCAACGGGAAATTTTCTGATGCTCAGCGTGAAATATATAGTGCGGTTTTGGATGTTCAGCTTCGTGTTATCG
>JBFYRD010000195.1:0-3154 GCA_041302405.1 Sulfuricurvum sp. | reverse complement strand
TCAAAGATTCCCGTATTCCCGGCGCATACATCAGGGGATAAAAGGTCACTTGCGGGGGGCGGAGGGTGAGAATCGTATCGATCTCGCGATGCAGTGCCTCTTCGCTCTGATGCGGATAGTTGTAGATCATATCGATATTGACAATCGGAAAAAGGGGGATCGCTTTTTTGACCTTCGCATACTGCTCATCAGCTGAGCCGAACTTCTTATACCGTCCGATCTGTTTGAGAGTGTCATCGTCAAAGCTCTGAATCCCTATGGAGAGGCGGTCGATTTTCCCCTGCAAATACTCATCCTCCAGATCCGATAAATGCTGAGGATCACTTTCGCATGAAACTTCACGAATCTCAAACAACGATTTAGCCAAATCAATCGTCTTAGCGAGTTCTTGCGGCAGAATTGTCGTCGTCCCCCCTCCGAAATAGATCGAATCAAACCGATACCCCAGTGCATGAACCATCCTCATCTCTTGATGCAGGAGTTCAAAATAGCGCAATGCACTCGGCTCATCAAAGCGGAATTTATGGAAAGAACAATAGGGGCACAATGTCAGACAAAAAGGGATATGGATATAAAGAAGCAATGGTGTTTCATCAGAGGCTGGAGGTAAGACTTTATGAGTAGGTGTGAGGTGAAGATATTTTTTTACTGCACGCCTCATTACAGCCGAAGCAATGCTTTCAATGACTCCCATTCTATTATAATCCTTTTAAGAGGACCGCTATACTGTACTCATAAACGGATTCCATGTTATCACGCATCATTAAATGTCCATCAATCAAAAGTGACGCAAGACCATGGATCGATGCCCACACCATAGCCGCCTGAACCATAGGGTTCACGGTTGTAACAATCCCCTCTTTTTGGGCTTCTAGGAGAAGTCCAATCAGGGCATATAACCCCGTCGCCTGAGACTCGTCTTTATAATCGCATATCTCTTCACGTTCCAGATGATACTTTTCACCAAACAACAATCGATAAAGACTCGGATGCTCTATTGCAAAATCAAGATAGGCTCTCCCCATCGTCTTAAACCGATCCTCAACACTCTGAGTTCGATCTTGAAAAATTGGGGTAAACATTTTATCAAGCTTCTCATACCCTTTCTCGATTACAGCGAGTATTAATGCTTCCTTACTCTCAAAATGACGATAAACGGCTGTTCGTGATGTACCTAATCGCTGAGTCAATTCTCGAAGTGTAATCGCATCAAGACCTTCTTTATCAATCATCTCTAAAGCCGTTTGCAACAGCTCTTCTTTGAGGTTTCCATGATGGTAGGGAAGCAATTTCTTATCTTTCATAATGATATTGTAACATGTCAAATAAAAATATAGTCTATAAATGTTGACATTGTCCACATTAAATGTTAACATTGTCAACATTCAACTGTTAGTTATTAAAAAAAGGAAAATATTATGAGGAATATGGCTCTTTTGCTCCTCGTCTCCCAATCGCTCATCTGCGCTGATCTTGCCACATTATTACCAAGTGCCAAAACCAATTTACGAATTGAATCCGCACGTTTAGAGATCCAAAAATCCAAAGAACAGCTTGATGCAGCTAAAACAGCCTATTTCCCCACGGTTAGCGCAACTGCCCTTTATAAGAAAAAAGATAAAACACCTGCTTTTGAGCCGAACAGTATCCAAGGTGCCGAAATAGGGGCGCAGATCAGTGTTTTTGACGGATTTCGACGTGAAGCCCTTCTGGATGCACTCCATGCGTCGATGAGTTCTGCCACCCACTCGCTGGCTCAAGAAGAGCAAAATGTCCTTATGGAGACGATCGCGGCCTATTATGACTATCTCGATACTCAAGATCGCCTCAGCGTCAATAAAGAGAAAAAAAATGAGATCCTCTCCGAAGTGGTACGGTTCGAAATACTCGTTAAAAATGACCTCGCCACCACCGATATCCTCAAATCGCTGATTGCTTCGAAACTAGAGAGCGATTATGACGAGCAAAACCTCAAAATGCTCCTCGAAAGACACCGAAAACATCTGGAACTTCTAAGTGCGACACCGATTCATGAACCACTCCTTTACCGAGAGCTTGCACTGCCGAAATTAGCGACCCTAGAACGCCATGATCTAAAAAGTGATCGCTCAAAAATCGACATCTTACGCAATAGTGAGGATCGTTATACCTACCTCCCCACCATCACCCTAGAAGCAAAACACAAATACATGGAATATAGCGGCTACGATACGATGGGTGGAACTAATCTCCAACCGCTGAACCAAAATGAAATAACCGCTTCTCTCTCTATGACACTCTTTGATATGGGTCGCATCGCAAAAGAGCGTGAACAAGCCCGTATCGATACCCTTAAAGCTCAACACCTCCTCGATTACAAAACCAAAAGCCTAAATAATGACGCCGAAATAGCCCTTCTGTCGATTCAAACCTCCCAAAATGGCTATGAAGCGGCCAAAGCTGAAGAGGAAGCACGTCTCGAAGCCTTCGGATTTATCAAAAAACGTTTTGAAGCGGGACTGGTCAATACGACAACATACCTCAGCGAACTCACCAACCTCACCTACTCGCGTGCCAAAGCCCGCAAGGCCCGCAATACCCTCCAAATAGCAAAAGCGAATGCGGCCTATGCCTATGGAATCGATCTTATGACACTAATCAAGGATGAAAAATGAAAATGATTGTGATATCTACCCTAACGGCACTCTCCCTATGGGGCGATGTATACGCCACCTTTGAGACCAAAGCCTACCGTGAAGCCTCGTTGGGGATGAATGCGTCAGGTATTGTTAAAAATATTTCCGTCCAAACGGGTGATCACGTCAAAAAAGGCTCACTCCTCCTCCAATTAGACAGCGCCGAAGAGCAGCTCTCCTTGCAAATGGCCAAAGCTGATTTAGAATCACTCACGAAAGAGTGCAAATTTTTGAACGATCAATACGGACGATATGAAAAAAGTGCACAGGTATTCGATAAGAACACCCTCGATAAACTCAAATCCGAATTGGATTCAAAACTTTCCCACAAAGAACGAACCCGATTATCAGTCGCCTATGCTGCACAAAAACTCTCCAAAATGTCTCTCGCTGCTCCATTTGCCGGAAGTATTTCCGAAAAAAATATAGAGATAGGAGATATGGTCTCCTCTATGGGTGGGGCACCTCTGTTTAAACTC
>JBFYRD010000193.1:0-5320 GCA_041302405.1 Sulfuricurvum sp. | reverse complement strand
GCAAGAAAAAAGAGGGAGATTGCAATATCATCACTGTTGGTAAATATCCGTCGGTTAAAGCGGCTAAAGTGGATATGAAAAAAGCCAAAGCGATCAGTAATGATGCGTTCATCCGTACAGCAGAGCGTGTAACACCAAAAGTGTGTGAAAGCAAAGGTGTTGAAAAACAAATAGCGATGAAAGAGTCGAATGTTACGGTAGTTACCCCTAAAAAAGAGGAAATTACGGTAGTAAACCAGACAGTAGAGCCTGTTCAAAAAGAGAGTGTTGCGACGGTTGTATCCACTAAAGAGAATAGTGTCGCAACGACCACTCCATCAGCAGCGGAAAAGGTTGAACCTGCGCCATGCAAAGTGGAACCGTGCGAGAAGATCTCCACCAACGTTTATCTCTATGACAAAAATTTAATTCGCAAAAGCGATCTGCATGATGCGATCGAATTTTATAAACATTCTCCGTACCATACATTTCGCCCGGTAGCGCTTCAAGGGAGCAAATGAGCCTTTACGGCTCTTTGTTTACAGCACTGTAGAGGCAATCTAAATCGAGTTTATGCAACTTTTTCACTTCCACATGAAGTGATTCCAGCAACTCTAATGCATTTTCTCCGTTTGAGGGATAACAAACGGCGGCTGAGGGGATAGATTTGGCAAACAAATCTTCAATCATTCGCTTGACAATACCGCATCCGTATCGATCGGTGTAGGGCATAACGAAAAAGTAATAATGTTCCCAGTGGACGATAGAATCAGACGTACGAAGAAGACTAGGAAGATTGGTGTCAATCAACTCTTGAGAAATTTTCGAAAAATCACAAAACAAAATCGTAAAACTCTCTGAACGGTTCTCATCTAGCCGATCCGATATGCCGATATTGAGATCGATTAACGATGCAAAATTATAAAATGAAAATAACACTCCCGCCATTTTGACTCCTCAAAAAAATGTTCGAACTTAGTATAGCGTTAATTTACTCAAACTAATAATGCTTTAAAACTACTCGGAGTACACTTCACGGCAACGGTTATAATCATTTTACCGAATCGGGAGTATGTTTAAAATGTCAATTATTAAAGTCCTTGCCGTAGATGATCAGGAATTTAATCTCGATTTGATTGAATTAGCGTTTATGGAAATGTCCGATGTGCAGATAACGCGTGCTGTTAATGGTCAAGAAGCACTCAATGCGTTGGCAAAAGATCCCGATTATCGTGTTATTCTTTTGGATTTGGCTATGCCGATCATGGACGGGTTTGAAACCCTTTCGCGTCTTAAAGCCGACGCAGTATACTCACAAATACCGGTAATCGTCGTGACAGCGAACTCGGAAGAAAAACACCGAGCACTTCGTGCAGGAGCGAGTGATTTTCTAGCCAAACCGATCGATGTCGAAGAACTTAAACTCCGCACCCTCAATTATGCAAAGATAAAAGAGTATCAGGATAATTTATCGGATGTTAACCGTTTGCTCGAAGATAAAGTGCAGCAACGTACCTCTCAGCTCCAAGAAGCTTTAGTGTTGGCGAAAAAGACTGAATACGAAATTTCGGCACGTTTGGGAAAAGCTTCCGAATACCGTGATTTAGAGACAGGGATGCATATCAAACGGATGAGCCATTATTCTGCAAAGTTAGCAGAGCTAATCGGATTGCCATCAGACGAGGTGGAGTTGGTTTTGTACGCTTCTCCGTTACATGATATCGGCAAAGTTGCGATACCGGATCAGATTTTACTGAAACCCGGACGTTTCACCCCAGAAGAGTTTGAAATTATGAAGCTCCATGCAACGCTGGGGGGGAAAATGCTCGAAACTGATGGGAACTATCCGGTAATCGAAGCGGGACGGATAATTGCGTTACAACATCATGAAAAAATCGATGGTACAGGATATCCTCATGGATTAGCAGGTGAAGATATTCATATTCATGCTCGGATTGTATCGATTGCAGATGTGTTTGATGCATTAAGTTCGGAACGTGTCTATAAAAAAGCGTTTAGTATCGAAAAAACCATTGAAATTATTGAAGAAGGTTCCGGGACCCATTTCGATGCCGAACTCGTTCGGGTATTTGTTAACAATCTAGATGAATTTCTAAAAATCAAAGAGGCTTTTCCGGATGAAGAAGAGACCCCTTCGATTATGAATTTGATCGATCAATTGCAATAAGGAGTCAAACGTGCACATATTGATAGCTGAGGATGAAGAGTACAACCAAATGGTGATACAAGGGATGATCGAGATTTTCTATCCTGATGTCACCATGGAGATGGTCTCTAATGGGGTGGAAGCCCTCGATAAACTAAAAAACGGATCGTTTGACCTCCTCCTCTCCGATGTTGATATGCCGATGATGAACGGATATGAACTCGTGAGCGAAGTGAAAAAATTGGGACTTGCAATTCCGATGATCTGTGTCACTGCTTTTGCGATCAGCGGAGACAAAGAGAAGCTGTTGATGCACGGGTTTGAGCGATACATCTCCAAACCGATCGATATGGATGACATGAAAGCAGTTTTGGATCCCTATTTGGGAGTTGATTAATGTACAAGCCGATCAGTATGGCGGTGGTGATGGAGACATTTGCCATAACAGCAGAACAGCTTCAAAGCCGAGAAAAAGTGGGAAGCTATATCCACTCATTTAGTGCGTTGATTGCGGAGAGGCTTTATACCCATTACCTGATTAAAGACTTAAATTACCAAAACTTACTCTCTTCGACTGATGTCCCGAGATTGGTGCGGATGTTTAGTGAATATTTTAGTTCACTTTTTATCCATCCCTTAGATGAGAGAATGTTTGATAGAACACGTCAAATAGGGGACATTCATATCGCTATCGGATTGAGCTCGATTCAGTTGAGTCGCGGATTTGATATTTTAACCGAAATTATTATTGATCTTTCAGCGGTAAATGCCCAGATTCAATCGGATATATCGATCATTCTCAAAATGATTCGGATTTCAGAACATATCATGCATGAAAGTTACAAAGAGAGTTATGCTGAATACAATGAAGAGATGAAAAAAGAGAATGAACTTTTGAGTTTTTTCGATAAATTGTTTTCGTCGTTGATGATTCACAAACAAAGTCAGAAAAAAGTTCACCATTTTCAAGAATCCGGTGAACAGGACTTTAGTAATGAGGCAACGTGCCCGTTCACGAAAGTTTTGTCTGAACTCGATCCAAAAAAAGAACTTGCGGAAAGTTTTGGTATCGATATCGACGAAATTCGTTCACTTCATCAAGGATATCATAGATTATTAGAGCGTTTGGCTCAAAGCGAAGTATCTGAACGTGATTTCCTTTATCGTGAGATTGAGACTCTCTCTGCAACCCTTTATTCCATTATCGATAAGCCGCTTAGCGATATTTCAACCACCTCTTTTCTCGGAGTTCATTCGGGAATAGAGTTTTTGCAAGCGTGTACGCACACCATTCATGAGGGAAAAATGGATGAGGGCAAAGGGATTCATCATCAGTTGGAAACTGAGCTGCTGACAACGCTTGGGTGGTGTATCGATGAAATTTATGTCGGACGACATGAACCTGATCTCGAGATTGAATATGATATCAATCGAAAAATTTTGTTAAAAGAAGAACGGCTTACGATCGCCGTAAAAATCAAAGAAATTCCGAATAAAATCTACATGATGGAGATCATCAAGATTTTACTCGAAGTGATTAAACAAAATTTGAATAACAAAGAGAGAGAAGCCGCACTGATCAAATTAGTTGATCAGGTAGAGCGGGCGAGTCAGTCCAAAGATATGTTTTTAGCGAATATGTCTCATGAACTTCGTACCCCGCTCAATGCAATTATTGGATTTTCGCAGATTTTGGGAATGAATCAGACACTGCCGCAGAATCTCAAACCTTATATTGATAAAATCGGAATTGCCGGCAATAATCTCCTTACTCTCGTTAATACAATTCTTGATTTTGCGAAACTCGAAGCGGGAAAACTTAGCTTTAAACCGGATATCGTTATTGTCTCAGGTCTTTTGCGTGATGTTGCAACCATTATCGAGCCGATGGCCTCTAAAAAGTCGATTCGGTTCAATTATTCCGAAATGATCTCTTTGGGACTTTATCTCGATCGCCAATTGATTCATCAAGTCCTTTTAAATCTCTTAAGCAATGCGATCAAATTTACCCCTGAGGGGGGAGAGGTAAGCATGTCGGTCGATTTTGATGAGGAGAAACGTGTCTATCGTTTTGGTGTATGCGACAGCGGTATCGGGATCGAAACAAAAGAGTTTGCTACCCTTTTTGATCCTTTTACTCAGGTCGAAAATCCTTTTCAAAAGTCTTCAAAAGGGACTGGTTTAGGGCTTGCTATTTCTAAAAAGATTATCGAAGATCTGCATGGCGGACGGCTGTGGGTTGAGAGCGAAGTTGGGAAAGGAGCGTGCTTTTACTTTACGATACCGGTATCGCAGACCCAAAATACACTGGAGCGTTTTGTATCACCGAATGAAAAAGCAAAACGGATGCTTATTGTTGAGGATGCGCCGGAATACCAAAAAATGTTAATCGATCGATTAAGTGATTATTACCATTTGGTGGTGACAAACTCGGTGAATAAAGCGAAAGAATTGTTAGAAGAGGAGCGTTTTGATTTTATCGTTCTTGATTTCTTTTTGATTGATGGAATCAGCTCTGAGGTTCTTCAGTTTATGGAGCGTAATCAAATTGTTATTCCGGTTATTATTATCTCAGCCGAAGATGACAGTAAGCTTATCGCCCATCTCCCTGATACTGAAAGTGTTGAGGGTATTTTCAACAAAGCGCATATTCAAGACATCTGTAATTATTTAACAAAACGAATTTAAATGGAGAAAATTTTATGGTTAATGAAATAAAAAGCCTTCCGCCGCTTCCCGCATCGATCGTACGGATACAAGAACTGTGCATGAGTAATGATACGAACATCGAGGAGCTTTCGGCGGTTATTGATAGCGATCCCATGCTCAGTGCCAATATTTTGAAATCAGTCAATTCACCGCTGTATGGAATGAGCAGAGAAATTTCTGCAATACCTCAAGCGGTCATGCGGTTTGGTATTTCGATGAGTCGAGGATTTGCAGCGGCGAATGCTATTAAAAAAGCGATGGTGATCGATTTGAGCCCTTATTGGAAAACAATTGACGATCTTACGCACTTATCGACACTTCAAAGTTCGTTGGCACAGGAGTGTTACCGAAATGTTGATAAGGGTATGTTGCCACTTTTGCAAAGCAGTGCTTTTTTGATGGAACTGGGGAAACTTCCTGCTTCGCTTAGAGTGATCGGATCGGGTGAATTTGATAAATTTGCTG
>JBFYRD010000192.1:0-8102 GCA_041302405.1 Sulfuricurvum sp. | reverse complement strand
AGTTCACCGAATTTTTTCATGATATGAAATCGCTTTGAATTAACAAGACGTTCATCGTACTCCAAATCAAAAAATTCAAAGAAATCTTCAGTATCGGTTATGGTTTTAAATTCGGCTAATGTTCCCATCATATGTTCCTTCTTATTACTCGTAATGCAATTTTGACTCTATAGTCCCATTTCACTTTTTAGCTGATTTGCCCACACTTTGACACGCCCTTCGGTCAAATCTTCTTGATTGACATCATCGATCCCAAGGCCGCAAAATTTCCCCTCACGTTCTGCAAGAGAAAATTCATACTCATACCCCGCTGTTGAAGTAAATCCATATGCGCTCGCCCCTAAAGAGGTAAAAAGATCAAGCATTTTCCCCAATGCACTGAGAAAATGTTCACCATGTGTTTTTTGATCACCGGCACCGAAAAAGGCTACTTTTTTCCCATCCAAATCAGGACGGTCATTACTCAAATCGTACAAGGGATCAACCCAGTCACGTTGTGGATCACCTTGTCCCCATGTTGATGAACCGAGAATCAATACGTCGAAATCTTCAAACTGTTCAATCCCATCAAAATCTTCTTCCATATCGATGAGTTCAGCCCCTTTGAACTCATCTGCCAATAATTCTGCTGCACCCCTTGTGACACCGCTGCTGCTGCCGAAAAAAATACCGACTTTTGACATATTGAGACCCCTTATCCTTGATTTTTACATGGTTGATATTGTTCATACACCGCAATAGCATTTGCCAGGTGTTTGTCACCGTCTTCAAATAATGCTTCGAGTGTTCTAAAACCAAAACGGTGTGCGTCTTTAAAATATTTGTCTACGATACAGATACGATCTGCAATAACTGCACAGCGACCAAAACCCTCATGACTCATTTCCATAATGACATTACACACCACACCCGTTTTACGTTCAAACGCCAAAGCAAGGGCTTTATAAATCATTTTGATATCATTTGTTAACATCTCATCGATATCAGCAATCAAAGGGATCGTTTTTAAATCTTCTTTGGTTTTGACGTACTTTTTAATCAACAACTCATCATCACTGATTCGTGACCAATTCCCAAACTGATCGAGAGCTCGGATTTGACGTATTAACTCTGTTCCAAATTCATTCATTGTTTTTCTACTTTCATATTAAGATCTATTAAACGCTATATTTTCTCTTACAGTACTGCTCTGTTTTACCCTACTCGCCCTCTGCCCATCGATCCTGTCGAACATCATGTTCGGTTTTCATTTGTATGATGTTTTTAACCCACGGAGGTGGATTGCCATTGATCATCGTCACCAAACTTTTAAGCAAATCTTCGATCAAGGTCGGCTCATTCACTTTCATCGGATGAATCCCTGAACGGATCACTTTAGCTGCAGCCGTTCCACCGATACTTTCACAATACATGATGTTGACCCCTTTGAGCGCGCGAACACGAAAATCGGTTTTATCATCATCTTCGAGTTCAGAGGTATCGGTTTTAATCACTTCAGAAACTTCGTAGCCATCTTTGGAAACGTTGTAGACTACAAACTCTTTGGCTCCGCCGAAATGGGCATTAACCTCTTCCATATCTTTGGTCGCAAATGCAACTCTCAATGCGGTGCTCATTGCTTCATTCCCCTCTACAGTGATTTTAGTGTTCATGTTTTACCTTTCTCAACGAATTTGCTATCTCAAATAAAAAGTAAGTGCTTCCCTCATACAACTGATCGCTTTTGAGCTGGTTTCCTAACTCTTCATAATTTGGAAAACCTCGGATCACGAGTGCCGTATGAGGATAAGTGTGCAAGATTCGTTCTGCATGAAAATTGCTAATCACCATATCCGCACCCTCGAAAAACTGCCGTGCATCTTCCAAATCCCCGACGAATACTTTCTCTGCTTCGATCAGATGGAGAGAGTCACTAAACGTAGTAGATACCGCCGCATCGATGGTTCCCCCGACACTTCGGAGCAATGCACAAATCCCGACTAGCATATCCGGTTCACCCGTTACGACGAAATGAGAGCTCCCGATTAAAAAATGAGAATCAAGCATCGCATCTTGCAAACGTGCACGCCACCGCTTTGTGAGAGGCTTCGGATCCATTTGTCGCATTTTCATAAGCGCACTTACAAAATTGTCGCAGCCGTCCAACCCCATCACGTGATCAAAATGGAGATGTTCGATAAGGGGATTCTTTTTTTGAAGGGCAAGCGCCGATTTTTTCATCGAAGCACCGATCGACACCACAACACTTGAGGTTGCCAAATCGCGTATCTGATCTACCGTTATCCCCCCATTAGCGAGTTTCCCCTGCCCCGCTTCCCAATATCCATCCAAAGAGGTAGAGAGATCAGGGAGGGCATAGGTCTCAAACCCGAAATCCTCACACAAACATTTAATCTTTTCCACCTCGATCGGTTGCATACTCAAATGGGGTAAAAAAACGAGTTTATTGGTTTTTACCTCACTAGCCGCCTCGGTGAGCTGTTCGATCATGGCGCTCACGGTGAGTGACCATCCGCTCTCCATCCCCCCCTCATAATCGGGGGTATTGACAAACACATAGGGGATCTCGATATGCATCCCTACACCGCGAACATCATCCCCTTTAGTCTCAGTGAGTCCTGTCGTATGGAGACCAATCATGCTCGGTTTAAGATTTTTCTCTTTGTTTTGGATGTTCTCGATCGCCATGAGTATCGAGTAATCCCCCCCATCGAGGACAGCGGTGATGTCGCTCACCGAGGTGTTGTTGATCGCGATGGGTTCGTTAAAATGGCGGGTAAAAAAAACTTTGGTATACGAAGCGCACCCTTGCGCAGAGTGCATAAGAGGCATACAATCTTTGACCCCCAAATACGCGAGTGTCGCCCCCATAGGTTGGGAGTGTTTGATCGGGTTGACTTGAAGCGGTTTATGTTCTTTATGAGTGAGGGAAAATTCCATAACGACTCCTTAATTGCGATAGCTATTGCAAGAAGTGTGCGAGATGGATGCATTTAAGAATCAAGAAACATATCTTTTCCTATAATCGATAAAACATTTACTACAGGAGAAATCGTGAATACTTCTTATCTTGAATCCCATCCTGATCAAAACGGCTATTTTGGAAAATTCGGAGGTGCTTATATCCCCCCTGTTCTCGAAAAACCGTTTGCTGAAATTACACAGGCATATCATGAACTCAAAAATTCTCCTGAGTTTATCAATGAACTCAAATATGTCCGAAAACATTTTCAAGGACGTCCTACTCCAATCACTTTTGCCAAAAATCTCACACGCCATTGTGGCGGAGCTAAAATCTATCTCAAACGTGAAGACTTAAATCATACGGGAGCCCATAAGCTGAACCACTGTATGGCTGAAGTTATCCTCGCAAAACATTTAGGAAAGAAGAAAGTGATCGCCGAAACGGGGGCAGGACAACACGGTGTAGCCTTAGCAACTGCGGCAGCCTATTTTGGTCTAGAATGTGAAATACATATGGGTGAAGTAGATATCGTAAAAGAACACCCTAACGTTGTGCGTATGAAAATATTAGGTGCGAAAGTTGTTCCGGCAACACATGGGCTAAAAACGCTAAAAGAAGCGGTCGATTCGGCATTTGAAGCCTATATCCAAGACCCTGAAAGTACCATCTACTGCATTGGCTCAGTTGTAGGGCCCCATCCCTTTCCAATGATGGTACGCGATTTTCAATCGGTGATCGGTTTCGAAGCCAAAGAGCAATTTATGGAACACGAAGAAAAACTTCCTGACTACGTCGTTGCTTGTGTCGGAGGGGGATCAAACGCGATGGGGATTTTCTCCGCATTCATCGATGAACCAAGCGTCAATCTCTATGGCGTTGAACCTTTAGGAAAAGGGGAAAAGCTAGGAGATCATGCAGCAACACTCACCTATGGAGAAGAGGGAATCATGCATGGGTTTAATTCCATTATGCTTAAAGATGCCGAAGGAAATCCTGCTCCCGTTCATTCCATCGGATCGGGAATCGACTATCCATCTGTAGGACCTGAACATGCTTATCTCAAAGAGATCGGAAGAAGCAAAGTAGGACTGTGTAATGATAATGAAGCTGTAGAAGCCTTTTACACCCTCTCTCAGCTTGAAGGAATTATTCCAGCACTAGAATCAGCCCATGCTGTCGCTTACGCCATGAAACTCGCTAGAACACTCTCTCCGGATCAAACCATCTTGGTCAATCTTAGCGGACGCGGAGACAAAGACATCGATTATGTTATAGAACACTATCCCCTTCCGAATGCAAAATTTTAATTTACGGCACTCTCCCACGGTGCCGCGCAGCCAACATTAGCAAACACAAGATTGCGGAATCCATATTTCAGATCTTCTGCAAAACTACCCATTCCATTGTTTTACCCATTCTAAAAAGTCATCCGAAGCAATCGGACGACTAATACCATAACCTTGCCCGAAATCACATCCTAGTGACACAAGTGTTGTAGCAATTTCTTTACTCTCAACCCCTTCAGCCACAAGATTTTTTCCGAAAGAATTAGCAAGGCCGATAATGCCGATAACGATCAAACGGTCATCTACATCATTGAGAAGATCACGAATAAAACTTTGGTCAATTTTTAGTGTTCTTACAGGTAATTTTTTGAGATAACTCAGCGAGGAATATCCTGTTCCAAAATCATCGAGTGAAAAGTGTATCTTCAATTTGGAGCACTCACTGATAATTTTAGATGCTGTTTGCATATCTTCCAACGCACTCGTTTCTAAAATCTCGATTTCAAGCATTTCTGGATCTACTGCACCATGTTTTTTTAAGAGATATTTTAACCGTTCAACGAAATCACTTTTCAGCAGTTGAGTCGCACCCACATTAACGCTGATCGGTATTTTATACCCTAATGATGTCCAAATGGCTATCTGATTTAAGGCTGTATCGATCACCCATTCACCAATTTTGGATGCTAATACAGAGTTTTCGATTATTGGCAAAAATTCCATCGGGTATAATAAACCTTTTGTTGGATGATTCCATCGTATTAATGCCTCTGCACCTATAATTTCATTCGTGCGCATATTGATTTTAGGCTGATAATGCAAAACAAACTCGTTACTGTTTAAAGCTTTTTCAATGCGATAGAAATTCTCATGATATCTTCGTGTTACTCTATCGTTTTCCGTATCAAATATATGATAACGGTTTTTTCCGGATTGCTTTGCTTGATACATTGCCAGATCGGCTTGACGGATAAGCTGATCTCCATCAACATCATCCGTTTGCGGGAAAAAAGTTATCCCCGCACTTGCTGACAATGAAATAATACGATCATCAATCATAACCGATTTAGCAGCTTGTTCCAATAACCTTTGGGCTATATCTAAAACTTCATCTTTACTCGTTAAATCAGGAATAATAACAACAAATTCATCTCCGCCTAAACGCGAAATGGTATCTTCATCTCTTAATATTTGACTCATATTTTTCGCGACATTTATGATCATCAAATCTCCGATATCATGCCCGTGAGTGTCATTGATCTCTTTAAACCCATCTAAATCTAAATAGATGACGGCAATATGCCCTCCCATTCGTTTAACATGAGCCATTGCCTGCTTCAGACGATCAGCTTCCAATGACCGGTTTGGCAATCCAGTGAGGATATCGTAGTGAGCCATATATTCCAACTCACTTTCATGCTTTTTCTGATAGGTAATATCGGTAAAGGCCCCTACTAGACGAATAGGATTTCCACTCTCATCCCGTTCAATGACATCTCCGCGATCTTGCACCCATATCTCACTGCCATCTGAGCATATCATTCGATGTTCGGAAGAATATACAGATTCACTTCCCTTTAATAGAGCGTTCAGACGCTCTTTTACCAAAACTATATCATCAGGATGGAGCAAGGATTCAAACGCTTCAACGGTATTCAAATACTCTTCAGGTTTCAATTTTAATAATTCATACCATTGATGATTGTGGATTACCTTCCCGCTTGGAATATGCCAATCCCAGATCCCTTCATGGGCAATTTCCATAACTTCTTGAAGCACATGTTCGCTTTCAATCACTTTTTTCTGCGCTTCCAATATTTCGGTGATATCCGTAGCAATTACTAAAATTTGTTGATTGCCCTCACTGTCGATAAAGGGTTTTTTTATCGATTTAAAATGACGAATTTCTCCCGTTAAAGCATCTCTGCTGTCTTCAATCACAATTTGTGTTTCACCTTTTGCCATAATAGACAAAACATTCTCTCGAAACCCATCAGCAATCTCTTTTGGTACGCCAAAATCATCATCGTGTTTTCCGATCATTTGTTCCGGAGTCGTACCATAAAGATCGGCAATAGTCTTGTTCCCTAGGACAAAATTACCTTTTGAATCTTTTACCACTAATACACTCGGCATCTCATCGATCACCGTTCGTAAAAGTTTTTGATTCTCTTCAAGTGCTTTGGATGTTTTTTTCATATCGCTCAAATCCACATCGATACAATACATCTCTTTTTTTCCATCCAATCCACTAAACAAGATATGACTTGAATAAACACTGATAACAGAACCCTCTTTTGTCAATAGTTCGAGCTCACCTGCCGGTATCGGTATATTGTTGTGGATCCAATCCAAATGGGCTTGCACAACAAACGAACGCATATAAGGTGCAATTATTATTTCAGTCAAATCCCTCCCCCTCGCCTCGTCTGCCGAATATCCGTAAATCCGTTCACTGGCATTATTCCAATAAATAACTTTGCGATCTTCATCATATCCTTGAACGGCAATATTTTCAACTTGATTAAAAATACTCCGAAAGCGGTTTTCACTTTGTATCAGAACTTCTTGCTGTTTCAATTCATCCGTAACATCCAAACTTATTCCGACTAAAGCGGTCACTTCATTATTTTCATCATGCTGTAGCGCTTTAATAACTTTCAGATCATGAACTTTCCCATCCACAAATGGGAGTTGCTGAAACGTTACACTTATCCCATCACTTTCTAACGCTTTAGCGTCTGATGCGAGACACTGCGGGCGAAACGGTTCAGGTATCAAATGAATATAGTGTTCAGCATTTAGAAAATCTTTTTCCTCTATTCCCATAGCCTGAGTAAATGCGCGATTGACGAAAGAGAGTTTCCCTTTCCCATTTTGGAGCCAAATCCCAACAGGAGCGTAATCCAAAATAAGCTGTAAAGTTCCATGCTCCTCACGAAGTTTCTCTTCCAAAAGATGGGTTTGCGTAACATCACGTGCGATGCCATATAATCCTATAATGTGGCCGTTTGTATCTTTTATCGGATATTTACGATTATCCACCCATCCGTTTTTTCCATCTTTTGTGACAAAATGCTGCTCTTCTCTTGCAATTTCGGCACCATTGAATACCTCTTTTTCAAGTTTGTAATACTCGTCTGCCAGGCTCTCGTCAAAAACATCATAATCAGTCAGTCCTATCAAATCGCTCCAATGCTTGATTGACTTGAACAAAGCAGCCAAAGAAGCGCTTGCACCTGTAAAGACATGATTACGGTCTTTGAAAAAAATAAAATCATCCGTTGTTTCCATCATCAGCTTAAATGACAACGTAGATGCGGCATCTTCCATTGTACGGGGCAACGTTTTTACATTTTGAAGTCTTAAATCAATACTGTAGCGTCGATTTTCAACATCATACGTTCTATCAAACTCTCCAAATATACATACAATTTTTCCATTGGAATGTCTGATACGAAAATTTAGAGATAGGGATTGAAATGTAATTTCTGATTTAAAAATAGTTTCGTAGATATCATAATCATGAGGGTGCATCAAATCTTTAAAATCGATCGTGCCATCTTCTAAAAGTTGATCATTATAACCTAGCAGTTCACTAAAGCCTTGTGAAGTATGAACCCTAATATGTCCATTTTCATAATAAAAAAGAATTTGTGTCACTACCATTTTGCCACCCATCTTGCATATACAAAAATCTGATCTATTGTAAATTGTAACATGGGTTGCTTAGGTTTAACTTGATTTCCACGGTGCCGCACAGCCAACTGCTATTGCAAGCAGCATGCGAGAAGAGGGGTTTTAAAAGATAATTAACACTCACATTTCATATCAGAGGCTTTAAACCCTTC
>JBFYRD010000190.1:0-4091 GCA_041302405.1 Sulfuricurvum sp. | reverse complement strand
AGAACTATTTTGAAGCGGCTAAAGCCGTAATAGAAAGCCGTACATTAATGGACAAACTACGGGATTCTTCACTTCGAGATGGAGCGACTCGACTCTATAACCGTCGTTTCTTAGAAGAGTTCATCGATAAAACCTCGGAACAAGCATTACGTTCAAACATAAGCTACGCAATTTTGATGATTGACATCGACTATTTTAAAATGGTGAATGATACGTATGGCCATGATTCTGGAGATATCGTTATTAAATCGCTTGCTGAAATTCTCCAAGAAAATATCCGAAAATCTGATCTTGCCATTCGTTACGGCGGAGAAGAGTTCCTGGTTCTTTTATACAACACGACACCAGAGGGTGCTGTGCACGTTGCTGAAAAAATAAGAACTCGCTTTAACGAGAAAAAATACCAGTTCGGCAATGATACAGTTGAGAAAACACTCAGTATTGGGGTGGCTCACTTCCCAGCTCAAGCTGACTCTATTTGGAAAGTTATAAAGTTTGCAGATATTGCCCTCTATGAAGGAAAACATACTGGACGTAACCGCGTTATCGAATTCGAAGAGAGAATGTTTGTGGGTGGAGATCAGTTTTAAATCTCGCTCCACTTTCACTAAGGGGAATGAGAGTTTGTTAGTCTAGCATCGTTTTGGAATCATAAACTAAAGAGCAATTTCCCCCTTCGTGTTTCGCTTCTAATAATGCCCGCTTAGCAAACTCAATCGCTTTGAGCATATTATTGGTTTGATGAGGGAAGAATGACACTCCAATACTAACCGTTTTTAAAATTGCATAAGTATTAACTCTGATTTTCTTTTTAAATGATGTTCGTACAGCCTCTGCCAGCTGAGTAATAGTTTCACCCTCATAATCATACAAAATAGCCGCAAAAGTATCATTTCCATACCGAACCAAAACATCACCCTCTTGCAATAAATCTTGAATATTGCGCGACATTGCTTTAATCACCTCATCACCGACTTGAGTATCATAAACGGTATTGATCGCATTGAATTGGTCCATATCCACCATTATCACGCCATAAGGAATCATCGTACGCTTAGACTGAGCGTTAATGAGTTTCGCGAGCTCTTCTAAATAAGCTCGGTTATAAAGTTGCGTAAGGGGATCAATACGTACACTTTTTTGTAATTTTTTATTGATTATTTGGAGGCGTGATGCATTGATATAATTGCCCAACTGCTCAAGTACCAAACGCATTTTAGCACTATCGCGAACATCATAGCTGACAAGAGAGACAACAATGTCGAGTTCATCGACAATCGGATAACTTTGGCAAACATAATGAGCGGTTGGATCAATCATTTTAGGACAAGCAACTTCACATTGGGTAGAATCAACGGTAGGAACTGTACGATCAGCGCGACATCCACTCAAGGCGTCACACAATAATGTTTTTTCGCTATGCACGAGATGTGTTGCTTTATTTTGAGGATTGACTTCTAGAATATTAAAATCATTCAAATTCCAGCGTGTCCGAAGCAATGCGATTATCCGCTCATATACCTCTTCACTGTTTTGGTCTTTTTCGATCGCCCTTCGAAAACGTTCTACCTCATATAGTTGATCAACACCGCTTTGAACAGTATAGAGAGGGTCACTGTTAGGTTTATCCAACTGAATCAATGAGAGCATTTTTTCACTGCTTTGTGTGAGTGCAACATCTACTTTTTCCATTAAAGCATTTGTCCACATTGCAGCTTTATAACCATCTTCATTTTCATGCTGACTGACACGGCGAGTATAATCTCCTCCCTCACCTTTTTCCATACATATAGCAACTTCATCCAAGGTAGCTTTATAGGATGCAACGAAACGACGAACACTCATCAGTAAATAATATCCTAAGAGACTCAACGCTATTATCGCAATTATTGCGGAGACTAATCCAGTGACCTTTATATCATTGATCTCCATTTCGAGTGAAACAGCTCCTAAAACATCACCTACTTTTGCATCGTGACAACTTAAACAATCTATTTTTCCCTTTTCAGTAGCAACATAAGGGATGGAAAGACGATACAGAGTATTCGAAAACAACGTCCCAGAAATATTTTCAGCACTCTTGACATCACGTAATACAGCGCGATCAATATCATCATGAGGTTGTTGCGGATAAAGTCCATTGCCATACTGGCGCGTTACACTCTCAGAACGGACAACCCATACTTTTTGAATCCCCTCAATAGACTCTATTTGCTTTAATAATTTATCTTGATAATCAGCACTTCCGCTGATCATATGTGATGTTAATGATTCTCGAACGATATTTGCTGCTAAATCTGCTCGATTTTCCGCAGATTCTAATCCCATATAACGAAAAGTTGCTGCCAAAATGACGACAAAAAAAGCGATTGCAAAGAGGATAGAGAGTGAAAGGGTTAAAAATGTACTCTTTTTTTTCATTAGACCTGACTTCGTGACGTAAATAGGTTGATTATACTGAAAAAAAGATTAGAGTTCTAAAAAAGAGTTAGATTCCCCTGAGAATACAGGGAGAATCCTATGGTTTTAGTGACAACCGCAACCTGTGCCGCAACTTCCGCTAGAAGCAGGTGCTTCTTGTTTCGGTGCAGCGGCAGTTGAACATGCAGAAACACCAGGAGGTGTGTTGGGCTGAATTGCTTGGTTATCTACCCCACCCTCTTCATTGATTTTCTCAATCGTTGCCCACAAATCTTCTGCCGCCTTCATGTAGCGTTTTGCCGTTTCAGAAGTGGGTGCATAATAAGTAACCGGTTTCCCCTCATCTCCGCCGGTGCGGATAGATGGTTCGATCGGAATTTCCGCAAGGATACACGTCTCAAACTGATCAGCCATCGCTTTAGAGGTCCCTTTTCCGAAAATATCGTACTCTACTCCCGTATCCGGAGCGATAAATCCAGACATATTTTCTACAACACCCGCAATCGGAATATGAAGTTTTTTGAACATATCGAGACTTCGGCGCGAATCATCGAGTGAGACCATCTGAGGAGTCGTCACCGTAACGCCTACCGTTACCGGAACACTTTGTGCCAATGTCAACTGTGCATCACCAGTACCAGGAGGCATATCGATCACCAAACAATCCAAATCTGACCACATAATATCACGTAAGAACTGCTCGATCGCTTTCATGATCATCGCCCCGCGCCAGATGAGTGATTGCCCCTCTTCCATGAGTGAACCCATAGACATTACTTCTACACCATATGCTTTGATAGGGAGAACTTTATTCCCGACTACTTCAGGTTTTTGCCCATCGATACCCATCATACGCGGAATATTAGGACCGTAAATATCAGCATCCAAAAGTCCTACTTTTTTCCCTTGCATCGCGAGGGCAACTGCGAGGTTAACAGAGGTCGTTGATTTACCGACTCCCCCTTTACCTGAACTTACCATGATAAAGTTTTTCACTTGAGGTGCAATGTTTTTCCCTTTAGAGGAGCTTTCACGCGGCATTTTTGGAGCCGTGATGCCGACTATAACCTCATTGGCACCGGCACGTTTCAATTCATCGGTTGCTTCTACTGTAATTTGATGTGCCACTTCAGGGGCACTTGAAGTGATATCAACGGTTACACTAACGTTTGAACCCTCAATTTTAATCTCTTTGACGAATCCGAAAGTAACGATGTCTTTTGTGAACCCCGGATAGGTAACTTTTGATAATGCTGATTTTACAATTTCTTCTGTCATAGTTGTATCTCCTTAATTTATTTTCCGTTCGTGGTGAGCTTGTCGAACCATGAACAAATCACCCTTCGACATACCCAAAGGGCACGAGGGCTCAGGGCGAACGGTATTAGCTTGCGCTTTGTGTTTTTGCTTCTTCCGCAATCCATGCAAGAGATTCGGGGTTATCCATAATCTGCTGAGTGATTTTATACGAACAAAATTTCGGTCCGCACATCGAACATAACTCCGCTTATTTTAAAACATACTGAGTTTGTGTTTAATAGTTATACTGACGTGCCCGTTCAGGGTCAAGGGCCAGTTCAAACTGACGGTTCCAATCAAACGCATAACGTGCATCACTCATCGCATCATCGATATCACGCGCCCCTTTACGACCACGTGCGATATCGGCA
>JBFYRD010000189.1:0-4620 GCA_041302405.1 Sulfuricurvum sp. | reverse complement strand
ATGAATGATTTAGTACTTCTCAAGCAATATTGCCAGCCTTTAAAGGTTTTGTATGTGGAAGATGATAAAGATGTAAACGAAGCTTTAACGAAATATTTGAACAAATTTTTTAACCATATTGAGACCGCTTTTAACGGCGAAGAGGGGCTTGAAAAATACAAATCCGGCGAATTTGACATCGTTTTGAGTGATATTAATATGCCTAAAATGAATGGCATTGAAATGGCAAAGCAGATCAAAGAGATCAATCCGGAACAAGAAATTATTATCATTTCGGCTTACAGCGAGTCGGAGTATTTCTTGAGTGCAATCCATTTGGGTATTTCAGATTATATCCTCAAACCCATCATGTACGAACAAATGAACAGTGTGTTATACAATGTAGCCAGTGCCTTGCAATTGCGAAAAGAAAACAAACGATTCCATGAAAGTCTCCATCAATTGGTCAAAGAACAGACCGAAAGTATCACCGAAAACTATGAGCAAACGATCAAAGCGATGGTCGATTTGGTGGAAAGCCGAGACACGTATACGGGAGGCCATTCTGAACGGGTTGCCGGGTATTCAAAAGCGATTGCCCAAGAGATGAATTTGAGTGAAGAGGAGTGTGAACTTATTTTTCGCGCTGGAATGCTGCACGACATCGGCAAGGTGACCACACCCGATACGATATTGCTCAAACCCGGAAAGCTTTCTGCGAGAGAATATGCCCTGATTCAAAATCACGTCACGGTCAGCTATGAGCTCCTTTCAAAAATACCGATGTACACCAAACTATCCAAAATCGTCATTACCCATCACGAACGGTATGACGGTACCGGTTACCCCAATGGATTAAAAGGGGATGAAATCCCTCTTTTAGGGCGCATCATGATCATCGCAGATGCCTTTGATGCGATGACTACCAATCGAATCTACAAAGGACGTATGAGCGTCGATGATACTATTGCAGAGATACAAGCCAATAGCGGTACACAGTTTGATCCCAACATCGTCCCTTTTGCCACTAAAGCCCTCTCTCTTGCCGTTCTTAATCAAAATATCACACAACTGCCTCAAAACAGTATGGAGAGTGAACGTTTTGCGTACTTTTTTCATGATTCAGTAACCGACAATTACAATCAGGATTATCTTACTTTGTTTCTTCAATCCATTCCTAATGGAGGTGAGTATCACGCGTGTGTATTCTTTTTGAAGAACTTTTCTCAATACAACAATACGTTTGATTGGGAAGCGGGGAATGCCTTGCTAAAAAGCTTTGCCGATTATTTGGAGAAAAGTTATCCCAATGCGACCCTTTTTCGGATTCAAGGAGATGATTTTATTTTGATCTCAAAAGAACCTTTGTGTGCAGAGTGCATTCAGCCCCTATTTTTTGAAAATACGGGTGTATTGGCAGAATGCCATCATTTGGAAGTAAAAAATGATTTTATGACTCAAGTCAGGCAATTGGAACAGCGACATAGATAAACTCTTGCGGGAGAAATTTATTCTTTGATTATCGTGATGACGAGTTCGCCTACTTCGATTCCGAATTTTTTCATTTTTGAATGGTTGAGAATGACACCGTCTTCTTGGAGGTGGAGCCAATCGCGCACATCGATATCAAGCGTCCCTTCTCCATAGGGGATACGCATGGTGTAGTCGATCATCACGGTATTTCCCTCCGCGACCATTTCGGCATTTCCCACAATGTCACCGGCGGTTGCGATGAATTTTTTCACTCCGTTGGGTTTCATCGTCCATGTACGGTGAAGTTTTTCCCCATCGTTGTAAATAAAATGCTCATCCAATGTTCCGACACCGTTTTTATCCCAGCTTCCGATGAGATCGCCTTTGAACGTCCGTACGATTTTACCGTCGCGATCTTTAACCATCCCATACGCTTTGAGTGGACCGTTAAAATAGTGTTGCGGGATAAATTCAGGTGATGCGTTTTTAAAATCATCGATCTGCATCGAAGAGCATCCGGTGATAAACGTACATAGTCCGAGAGTGAGGAGTGTTTTGAGTTTCATTGGTGTAATCCTTGGTTGAGGTGGGTGTTGCCATCGCGGGTGAAGACAACCTGAACGAGGTTGATGTTTCTCGTGAGAAACGCCGCTTCACAGTAGGTAAGATACATCCGCCACATACGGATGAAGTACTCATCAAAGCCCAGCTGTTTTACCTCTTCTAGCCGTGCATGAAAGTTCTCGTTCCAAAGACGAAGGGTTTTTGCGTAATCTTCGGTGAACTCCTCCATGTGCAAAAGGTTAAGGCGTGTATGACGGGAGGTGGTCTCTAAGAGTTTTGAAACACTCGGGAGATGTCCGCCGGGGAAGATGTATTTTTGGATGAAATCGGTTCCGCGACAGTAGGCATCGTAGCGCTGATCGGGCATCGTGATGATTTGCATCGCCATGACTCCTCGTGGTGAGAGGAGCGATTCGCATTTTTTGAAAAAGACATCGAAATACTCCCGTCCCACCGCTTCGAACATCTCGATGGCGATAATGGCATCGAATTGTCCCTCCATGTCACGATAATCTTTGAGGATGATCTCGATCATGTGCTCAACTCCGTGTACCTCAAAGCGCTCTTTTGCATGTTTTAGCTGCTCGATGGAGAGGGTGAGTGTGGTCACTTCGGCACCGTATTCTTTTGCCAGATGGGTCGCCATAGAACCCCAGCCGGAACCGATTTCGAGCACTTTAGCCCCTGGTTTTAGGCGGAGTTTTTTGGCTAGATGGTCGATTTTTCGCTTCTGCGCATCATGAAGCGACTCTTGCGGAGAGGCAAATACAGCGGAGGAGTACATCATGCTCTCATCAAGCATGAGGGCAAAAAAATCGTTTGAGAGATCATAATGTTCTGAAATATTTTTGCGTGAGCGGGTTTTGGAGTTTTTGCGCAGGTAGTGGCGTATTTTATTAAATTGAGGAAGAAGATTGTAAAGAGAGAACCGTTTTTCGTGCTCACTGAGGGTTTGGAGATTTTGGGCATTGATCATGGCGATCGAGAGGAGGGATGTGAGATCATCACATTCGAAATCTCCGTCCATATAGCTCTCGGCAAATCCGATATCTCCAAAGAGGGCAAGACGTTTAAAAAAATTACCCGATTTTAGGTACAAATGGACCTCTTTCCCCGCTCCATCGCCGTAGGTTTTGTATTCATGGTGCGGGTAATGAACGTGTAGATTTCCTGTTTGCAGCTTCGACAGATAACGATCTCCGCGAGTGTTCCAAAATCCTTTCATGCTGTCTCCTTTTTGATTTTATCTTGTGGGCGAGGCGTATAAAACTCTAACCCTTTGAGTTTTAGTTTGAGCGATTGGTAGAGAGTTCGTGTCACCACAAAGAGGGACAAAAACGTATGATTGCACACTAATGAGCGGATGGTTTTCGTACTGTAAGGACGTGCCGAACCGCTGAAATGGGCAACGAGCATCGAGTGATCTCCTTCTGAGAGAGTGATTCGGAGTCCTAAATGCTCAGAGGAATATTCGAGGTGAAATTCATACATCCCCTCATATCCCATAAATGGGGAGACATACATGCTTTTTGGCACTTTGGCAGAGAGCCCAGAGTGTTCATCTTCTGTAAAAACGAGAGGGTAGAGGACTCGGCCTCCGTTGTAATTATGGACTTCGGCAATAGCGTTTTTGACATGACCGTCCTCATCCAACAAAAGGAGCATACTGATGGGATTAAAGACAAAATGAAAAATTCGAGGCAGGGTGATGAAGCGCATTTGTGAAGGTTTATCCCAGTTCAATGCTTCGATAAGCTCATGGGCATTGGCGGAAAAATCTTCAGATGTTCCGAAATGATCACGGGCTAAAAATCCCATCACTCCCGCCGTGTTGATTTTAAAAAGGGGACTACTAAGCGAAGCAATAGCATTCACATCGATATCGAGGAAAAAATAATCATAAGTAAAAATGTGTTCTTTGGGATGAAACCGTTTATGAAAAATTTCCCCCTCATAAAATCGGTGATTCATAAAGGGTCTCCCAATACCGAAGCGATACGGTTGGCACTCCATAGACCGTCTTCGTGAAATCCATAACGCCAGTAAGCTCCGGCGTAGTAGGTTCGGTTTACCCCGCTGATGCGCGCATGCGATTTTTGGGCGTTGATCGCTTTGGTATCAAACTGCGGGTGCTCATAGGAGATGGTTTCGATCACTTCATTAAGCGAAGCAGTCTCGTTAAGGGAAACAAAGTACTCTTTTTTCGAGGTGAGATTCTGGAGACGATTAAGCCAATAGGATAAGGTGACCGCATCCGCTTTCCCTCCGTTTTTGTAGTTCCATGCCGCGTAGATTTTTTTATCGGGGTAGAGGGCATTGGAATCGCTGTGGAGCACTGCATCATTGGCTTTGTAGATGAATGCGCCGAGGATCTCTTTTTCATCCGTCGTAGGGTCGCTGAGGAGCTTCAGTGCATCAGGGGCATGCAACGCCATAACGATCGCGTCATAAACCTCTGTTTCACCGTTTGCTCGAATCAGTTCTACCCCCTCATCATTTCGGCGAATTGAGACTACATCACTAGAGGTGATAATGTTTCCGGAGATATAGGGGATGATTTTTTCGACATACTGTTTTGATCCGCCGCTTACGGTGAGCCATTGG
>JBFYRD010000187.1:0-4264 GCA_041302405.1 Sulfuricurvum sp. | reverse complement strand
TATCTCGATGAGATTACCATATCTCTGAAGAATCCGAACGTCGTTTACGACATTACCATTCCTGGAGCAGGAGAGTATTATCAAGCGATTGATGAGTATGTGTACAAAGCCCTCAATGGAGAGATGAAACCCCAAGAAGCGATGGATAAAGCGGCGGAAAAATGGGAAAAAATTACCGATAAAATCGGACGGGAAAAGCAACGCTCTTTCTATAAGTCTTCGCTCAATTAGCCATGCAAAATACTTTGACTCTACGGAAAATTGCCAATCTCAGCCTCGTTACCATTTTGGGTGGTTCCATTGTTGTCGGAACCCTTTTGGTGCTGCTACTACGCGATTACGAACAGATTACGGAGGATAAGGAACTCAGTAAATCGGCGTACGAGTCTCTCTTCGTCCTCAAATACGATACTGAGCGGCTACTGACGACATCGGATCTGGAACAACAAAAACAAACCCTTCTCCAATCTCAAGAGGAGTTTCAAAAATATTTTGCGGCATTAACCCCGAATATCCAAGAGAAAACAGAGTGGATCGAATTTAAAAACATCATCCTAACCGAACTCGATCAGGTGCGAAACATCTTAAACGATGAATTGTTTTCGAAGCAAAATATGATGGAAAAATCGTTGTTACGTCGGCTTGGAGAAGGACTGAACGCGAATGAAAACAGCGCCTACTACATCAAAATCCGAGATTTGAACAACAAAATTGTTTATCTCAAGCAGTATGAAGATTTTCTCCTTGATGAACTCTACACCTTCCAGCTCATCAAATCGCAGGAGGCAGAAAAACATTTGAATAACGCCAAAGCGATGCTTGTTTTGGTCATTATTGCCACCTTTGTACTGCTTGTGATTTTGGCGTATTTTGTATCCCGAAGCATTAAAAAAGCCGAAAACAATCTTTTGATGACACAAGAAAATCTTAGAAGTGCTCTATCTTCATTGGAAGAAAAACAAATCATTCTACTCAGACAAAGAGACATATTGGATCACTCTGCACACTACGATTCACTGACAAGTATCCCTAACCGACTTAATTTCGTGGAAAAGCTCAACCGCTACATTCGGCTAAACCACCCGTTTGCCGTATGGTTCATTGATCTGGACCGCTTTAAAGAGATCAACGATTCTTTCGGTCACAGTATCGGGGACGGCGTTTTAGAAGAAGTGGCGAAGCGTCTCGAAAATACAATAGGTTCAGAGTCAGTTGCCCGCTTCGGGGGGGATGAATTTGCCATCATCGTGGAGGATGCACAATCCAAAAACGATACCGAAGGGATTATCAAAGATTTTTTAGAGAGACTTGCCTATCCGATGAACGTTGGGGGGTATGAAATTTTTATCACCTGCAGTGCTGGAGCGAGCTTTTTCCCGAACGACGCCCAAAGTGCCGAGGAATTACTTCGAAATGCCGATTCGGCAATGTATCAGGCCAAAGAAGAGGGAAAAAACACCTACCAGTTTTATACGCAGGAGATGACACAAAAGGTTTACGAGCGGCTAACACTTGAAAACAGCCTACGCAAAGCCCTCACCAATCGAGAATTCATCCTCTACTATCAGCCGCAAGTTGATATGTCTCTTGGGAAAGTGATCGGCTTTGAGGCGCTGATACGATGGAATCATCCCGAATTTGGAATGGTCTCTCCGATAAAATTCATCCCGATCGCCGAAGAGACGGGGTTGATTATCGAGATCGGCGAATGGGTGATCGAAGAGGCATCACGTCAAATAGCACAATGGAAACGTGAAGGTTTAAATCCAGGCTATATTGCGGTCAATATTTCAGCCAAACAGCTGATTCACGGCAATCTGGAAAAAGTCGTCCCTTCGATCCTTGAAAAACACGGCTGTCTTCACGAATGGATTGAGCTGGAGTTAACCGAAAGCATTATTATGAACAATCCCGATTATTCCAAAAATATCCTCACGCAACTCTCAAATATGGGGTTTAAATTAGCCATCGATGATTTCGGAACCGGATATTCATCACTCGCTTATCTAAAAAATTTACCGATGAACAAACTCAAAATCGACAAATCGTTTGTGGATAATCTCCCTAGCGATCAGGCTGATGGCGAAATCGTCAAATCAATCATCCATCTGTGCAAAGGATTGAAGCTCAATATTGTCGCTGAAGGGATTGAAACGGAGGAGCAGGGAGCGTTTTTACTGAAAGAAGGGTGTCTGATTGCACAAGGATACCGCTATTTCAAACCGTTACCTAGTTTGGAAGCTAGAGAAACGTTAACCTCCGATACTTCTGGATACTAATAAATATTTTTAGCTACAATACAGATCAAAAAAGACAATGCAAACTTTATTCTCTATTCTGGGTATCTACCTCTTTATTGCTGTCGGTTTCGGTGCTAAATGGACATTCAAAGAGAAAATCGACGACCGCACCATAACGTTGCTCAGTGTCTATTTTTTACAGATTTTTCTCACTTTTTGGGGATTGCTTAAGCGCCCTATCGATACAGAACTCCTCTTTGCCCCTGCTTTGTATTTAGGCATATCTCTTTTAGCTCTATTGCTCATGATTCCACTGGCTCGGATGCTGTTCAGTGACACCAAAGAGCGCTCCATCGCCACCGTAGCCGCCCTTATCGGAAATACCGGAAACCTGGGGATTCCTCTGGGGATTGCGCTGTTCGGCGAAGAGAGTATTCCCTATACGACCCTCATCAATCTCGTCAACGTCTTCGTCGTTTATACAATCGGGGTATTTTACTATTCACGCGGAGAGTTTAGTGTCCGTGATTCGCTCATAAATATTCTCAAACTTCCCGTTCTTTGGGCAGCAATGGTCGCTATTGCCCTCAATCTTATCGGATATGTTCCTAGTCCTGCGGTAGATAAAACACTGATGATGGGGGCATATGCCTCGATGACCATGCAGTTAGTGCTGTTTGGAATCTATCTTTACGGTACTAAACTTGGAGAAATCAACCTCCGGCTTAGTGTATGGGTTAATGGAGCAAAATTTCTTCTGATTCCTGTGATTGCGTTTATTATACTGATGTATGTAGAGATGGATCCTATGATCAAGGGGATTTTGTTTTTAGAGCTACTCGTCCCTCTGGCGGTAGCTAACGTGAATCTAGCATCACTTTATAATTGTTCACCCCGCACCGTAACGGTACAGGTATTTACGACATCGGTCGTTTTTTTAGGGATTGCGTTCATGTTGCCGACACTGCTTCATCTCTTTTAACGGGCAACATCTTTGGCTTTTTTATGTGCAAACATCAACTGATCAGCACTCCTAAAAAGCTCATCAAACTGATGGACCGTATCTTCACTGTATGCAATTCCATAACTGCACTCAATAATAATCATCTCTTTATCCGTAATGAGAGGGGTCATTCTCAATTGTTCTTCAATTTGAATAGCAATTAAATGAGCATCTTGGGCTGATGTATTGGGTAAAAGTGCCATAAATTCATCACCTCCCAAACGAAAAGTATAATCGCGCCCTTTGAGATTTTCACGGATAACCGATGCGAATCGCTTGAGTACTTCATCCCCCATATCATGTCCATAAGTATCATTAATCGGTTTAAATTTATCCAGATCAAACAATATCATCGAACATTCTAATCGGCTCTGCCCATACTGAGTAAGTATCTGATTAAGTTTCAATCGATTAAATACGCCCGTTAATTCATCCACCTCTGCCGATTTTTTGATCGATTCAAACGAATCTGCCAACTGAGCACGTATTTTATTAAATACATTTTTAAGATGATCGAGTTCAGCGATAGAGGTCTTCACGACTAACTCTTTTCGAAGATCGTGAATCGTGTCAACTTGAGTCACGAAATCATCGAGCGGAGTAATAAACTCTCTTTTCAACATGATGTACAGAACAGTTGATATAGAAAAAAGTGTCACCATAAATATTGCAATAATGATTTTAAAGACATAGGTACTGCTGACCCAAAACTCTCCCATTGGAAAAGTGAGTTCCAGCATCCCTGCATCATCACCGATCTTTGCATTGGCATGGCATTGCAAACAAGCATGCTCAAATTTAATCGCATAATGGTATCGTACCGTCCCATTATCAATCAGTTCCATCTCGTCTCGATCGATCATTGTAAAAGAGTCTTGACCTTGCCGTTTGCCGTACACTGCATCAACCAATGGGCCTCGATAGAGTTTGACTTGGAGGTTTTTATTATCCTGATTGATACGATACGTCATCGCATCAATCTCTTTTTGTCCCCATCCGTTTTGCATCGCGGTATAGAACA
>JBFYRD010000186.1:0-4370 GCA_041302405.1 Sulfuricurvum sp. | reverse complement strand
GCAATTCTTCACGATTTTGATCGTATCGGCTAAGATGACGAAAAAATGAGGTCATGTCGATGCGTCCGTTCTCCATGAGAGTAAATAAAGAGCGAAATAACTCGCTGTCATTCTCTTCTGGGATATCAAGACCGAGTTTGGCACGCAAAAGCTCCATCAATTTTTCCGTGAAATAGTCACCGTATTTTTCCAACTCATGTTTGAGCTTTTCTTGGGTAATGAGCGGTGAGAGGGCGTGGGCGAGACGTTCCAGATTCCAGTATCCTATGCGGGGCTGATTGTCGTAACTGTATCGCCCGCCGCTGTCAGTATGGTTGCAGATATAACCGCTCTCGAAGGTGTCCATAAAGGCAAACGGGCCGTAATCGATGGTGATGCCGATGGCGGACATATTATCGGTGTTCATGACCCCGTGGTTGAAACCGACCGATTGCCATCTCGCCATCAGCTCTGCGGTACGTTGGACAATTTCGCCATACATTTTCAGATAGGCTTCTTCTGCTCCAACCAAATGAGGGAATGATTCTTGAAGTAAAAAATCGGCTAGAGTTTCGAGTTCTTTGTGTTTATTCGTATGGAAAAAATATTCAAAACTTCCAAACCGTATCCATGAGGGGGAGAGACGTAAAACGATCGCTCCCCGTTCCCATCTCTCACGCGCCACTCTCTCCTCTGAGCCGATGATGGCCAATGCACGAGAGGTGGGGATGCCAAGGCCATGCATCGCTTCAGACATCAGATACTCGCGGATGGAAGAGCGTAAAACGGCACGACCATCACCCTGACGGGAGTAGCGGGTTACCCCTGAGCCTTTGAGTTGGAGATTCCATCCCTTAAGAGAGCCGAGGTTAATAGCACGACCATCACCGAGGCGTTGTACGTAATATCCAAACTGGTGACCTGCATAGCACATCGCATAGGGGCGGGATCCTTTGAGTTTTAACGTTCCATTTAAAAAAGATTCCAGCTCATTGGGATCGACCTCTTGAGGATCAACCCCTAGCAATAACGCAGCATCGGTATTGAAACTGATGAGATGAGGTTTTTTTAGCGGTGTAGGAGAGACTTCATGATAAAAAATTGGATCAAGAGATAAATAAGGAGTGGTGAGTATTAGGTTTGATAATTTCATAAAAGAGTTTTACCCTAAAGAGTTAAAACCCTTAGCGGTATTTTTTAAGCAGTTGGATTTTTTTAGGATTCTAATAGAATTTTCTTCTCATCACCCTCTTGGCGGAGACGGATTTTAGTCACTATTCCCTGCGGGGTAATACCGTATTCTTGATGGGTTTTCGGATCAATGAAAATAATACGGGTTTTTCCGTTATAGGTTCCATTGTGAGTTACGCTAGCATGTAAATCGGCTTCATAGAGTTTTGAGAGATCTTGTTTAAGTGTGTTGAGATACTCTTCTGATGTTTTAAGATGTTCATGAGAAGTCTTCAGTGATTCAGCTTCGGCTTTATATTGTTGCAAACGAACCCTATCGGCTTTCATCGCATCACCGCCATTTTGTTGTGCGGCGATGACACGCTGCTGAATTTGTTTAATACGGGCATTTTTATCTTTGAAAGCGATTTGACGGGAGATGAACTCTTTACTTTCAATTTGAAGTCGTGATGTTTTTTCTTTTATCTCACTCTCAAGCGCAGCAATTTTTTCGTGATAGCTCTCAATGGCGTGAGGATTGATTATAAGGTTATTCCCTTCACCTTCGATCAATCCGATAGTAATCGATTCAAGGGCATTAATCCGTGCATTTGAATAGAGAACATCGACATGAACCTCTCGGGCGATGATTTCCCCTCCGACCATTTTGTTGACCCGAACAATATCGGCTTCAACTTTTCCTGTTTCTAGTATCGTGATGTTCGCTTCTTTGGCTTTTAAGTTACCGCGATGAAGGTGGATCGTCGCTATTTCGGTAACGTTGATTTGCGAATCTCGATGCGTTTGCGCTCCGATATTGAGTTCACACGCTTGAATTTTTGCATTTCCGCCGACGGTACCGCTGACGTCGAGTTTTTGAACATCAATGTTGACACCTACCCCTACTGAATCTTCAGAAGCAACATTTTGTTTTACTTTTAAGGAGATATTCTTATCAATCCCTGTTTCTATTGAACCGGTTTTTTTAAAATTTGCAGTATCGAGCTTTAACTCTTGGGAGATGGTAAATGCCCCTTTTTTACGTTCAACGAACCCTGAAACTTTAGCAAAAAAACGGATACTGCCACTATCTTCTTCGCTGTAAATGGTCTCTTCATCGATAACGATATAGGAAGCATATCGAATCGTTGGATCCGGTACTTCAATGTAGGAACCGTCGCACCCTCGACCGTTACGTCCATGTTTCGGAAAAATGTACTCCAAAATCAGTTCTCCCGGTTCAACACCATCGATAAAACTTTTGGATTCTCTATTTTGTTTAAAATGTAAGATAATCGAATCATTCGTTGGTGCTATTGCAGGGAAAAATTCTCCGATAGGGAGACGATAAGGAGTTTTGATCGGTCCCTCTTTTTGTATCTTGAGAAGGAAGCGATTGATTTCTTTGTCCAAATTTTGATCGTACAAGCCAAGTAAGAGTCCATGACGGAGCTGTTTGTTGTTAATCGCATTTTTGATCCACTCTTGTATCCCTTTTTTAAGAGGGATCGTGGAAGCGGGATCAATGATTGCTACTACTTTTGTTTTGTATTTATCACTTGCGATGGTAAAACGCAAATCAAGATAGGGGTGGGGTTTGAATGGGCGAAAACGGAGTTGATATTCTTGGCGGATTAAAAAAATTGCTGAACGTATTTCACTTTCGGTGGTTATTGCTAGAAGATCATTCCCATTTAAAGATTGCCACTCCTCATCAACAGTACCTTTATAATACGTTGTATACGAGAGAAGATCGAAGTCAAGATCATCCAGCGGAATGCGATGAGTATTTGCAATTTCTTGTAAATCACTCATAACATTCGTAGATAGTTGGATGATTGGGGTAAACACGTTGATTAAGGCTCCATTATCGATACTGCTTTGCGCTCTTCAAAATTAAAATGTCGTTCCAGATCCGAGTTATGGATCAGCACCGGTACAACAATAAGAGAGGCAATAACTGCCGCAATTGTACCAAAAATAAGTGAAACTCCAAGCCCTCCAAACACGGCGTCACTGGCTAAGAGAGTAGATGCGAGGATAATGGCTGCTGCGGTCAAAAAGATCGGTTTAGCACGGGTAGCGGTAGCATAGGCTATCGCCTCTTTTTTATGCATCCCTTTATCGAGCATAAGGGATTTGGTAAAATCGATCAGCAAAAGTGAATTACGTGAACTGATACCGATGAGGGCAATAAAACCGATTAAGGAGGTCGCTGTCAAGAAAAAGGTATCAGCGGTAAAGAGGTCAACTATTCCGTGCCCTACGATAACTCCGATGATCGAGAGAAAACTGCCAAGTAACACAATACCGCTGATGACAAAGCTTTTATAGTAAATAACCATAAGTAAGAAAATGAGGATAAGTGCCGCGATAAAAGCTCCTCCGAGATCTACAAAGGTATCCAAAGTTACTTCCATCTCTCCATCCCATAAAAGCTCATAGCGCTCTTTGGTCTTTTTATCAATCAGTTCGAGGTTAAACAAACCGATTTTATGGATTTCATATTCGTCGCTAAAGGTATCTAAAATAACATTACGGGCATCCATAAGAGGATATACCTGTGACACCATATCGGTTTCGGCAACGACATTGGTCATTTGATGGAGGTTTTTAGACATAATCATCGGATTGGATTTGACCGCTACGATCGTCACTACTTCGGTGATGGGTACCATCATCCCCATTTGGTTGAGGAGTTTTAGGGAAGAAAGTTTCATCTCAATAGCGAGTTTATCACGTGATGCAAACTTTTTACTCTCCGGGGTTAAGGTGAGAAAAATCGGGATTTGATCGTTCGCACTCTGAGAGTTTTTAACCGCGATTCCCATCCCCTCAAACGCAAGGTACAAGATGTCATTCACATGTTTCACATCCAAAGCGGCACGGGTAATTTTATCGGTATTAACTTGCACCTCGAATTTGTCATAAATTTCATCTTGCATAATATCGATGTCAACCAGCCCTTCGGTTTTTTGGAAAACTTCTTGGACTCGGTTACTTAGATGGCGTATTCCATCGCTATTGTTTCCGTAAACTTCAGCTACGATTGCCGCCATCGTCGGAGGGCCTGCAGGGGGCTCGACAAATTTGATATTGGTTTGCGAGTAAAGGTTACCACACTCTTTTTGGATAAGCGGACGAAGGCGTTGAACCATCATGTATGAGGGTTCGCTTCGGTCATGTTTTTTTGTAAGATTGACAACGATTTCAGCAACATT
>JBFYRD010000183.1:0-5751 GCA_041302405.1 Sulfuricurvum sp. | reverse complement strand
AAAATTACAGCATTTTAAAAGAAGTAAATTGGGACTAAGAGCTTTGTTTTCATGGAAAGATGAATATAAACTGGACCAAGAGCAAATTGATGAAGAACATAAGAAATTATTTAAAATCGCTATATCAGCTTTAAATTATAAGGATGAGTCCGATTTAAAAACACATATAAAACAGATTATTATTGAACTTAACGAATATATGAAGTATCACTTTGTACACGAAGAAGAGTTTATGGAATCCATTCGATATCCAGGATTGGAAGAACATAAAAAACTTCATGAGAATATTATAAATCAAATAAATGAACTGATAAAAAATATTACTTCATTTACTCTCGTGGATTTTGAAAAGAGGCTGATGACATATATCGACATATGGTTGGTTAACCATATCGTTTTTGAAGACAAAAAGACTATATGCTATCTTAATAGCATACAGGGTAATAATGAGGACGATGGATGACCCCCGAATACTAGTTATATCCCACTATTTTTCTCGGTCTATTGTTGCTGTTGTGTGTTGTTTTATAGATGTGTGACTTAGCCTAATGGCTAAAGTCACGCTTTGATGTCGAGATTTTGACCCAGTCCGGTCAGTTCGGCAGCTAGCGATGCATTGGAGTCTTGCGGGTTAGGAGTACTTTCCAAGAGTTTCATAATCCCTTGGTCTTGTGTATCGATCGCTTTTTTCAAAGCGTACATCTGCGGCCCCATACCCATAGACGAATTAATTGAATCCATATTTATCCTCCTTTAGGAGTTAGAACCTATATCGGCAGTTTTTGGGAAAAATTCATTATTTACACAAATATTTTAGCCCTTGTAGCCATCTGGCGGAACGATTACTTTATTTTTTCTAAATGATTCGGAGTGAATTTGGATTCAGAGGTGCGGAGTTTTATTTCTTGAGATACAATGATTGAAAATATCGTCATTTTACGACCAAGGAATTCGATGATAAAAGTCGCATGTGCTCTGACATTTGCTTGTATAGTACTGCAAGCGGAAGAAAAATCACCCCCTCAAAAAATGATAGAGCCTCGCGTGAGTTATGAATCGACGTATCTTGGGGATGCTAACATTGTCGATAGCGATGGTAGTGTACGTGTTTATAAAAATCAACTTCAGGTGAACCACGATATCTTTTCTCTGGGGTACAGCCACTGGAAATTTGATTGGGATCAGCTTCAATCGCTCCCATTTGGAGATGCTCTCCACACTCCCCTCTCTCAAATCCATGCTTTTCAAGCCGGCGTTCATCATACGCAAAAGATTGACGATCAGTGGTCGTATTTCACATCTCTTTCACTCAAATCGACTTTTGAAAAAGAGATGGAAGATTCTTTTGGCATTAATCTTCTGGGTTTTGCTTCTTACCGTCTCAACAATGAACATTCGATTCAGATAGGGGGATTTGCAAATTATCATCCCACTGAGACTCTTGTATTGCCCGCACTTAGTTACAGCTACCGAGAACGATACAAAGAAGGGTGGCAGTTTGTATTGGGGTTTCCTCGCACTCATGTGGGGTATCATATCGATGAAAAAACACTAATGAGATTGGGGATGATGTTTTCACAATCGCTTGTCCGATTGAGTGATGAGAGCGTCATTCAGCGCAGTGGCTATGTTGAAGCCAAAGACTATCTCTCGAATTTAGGGATCACCTATGAATTTAATAAACACTTTAGCCTCTCTACAGATCTTCTTTACACGATTAAACGGGAGTTTATCATTTACGACTCAAGCGCGAATGAAGTGCAAAATAATACGATCAAAAACGCTTTAGGGGCAAATATGCGACTTGTTTATAGGTTTTAGATAGATCATTTGAAGGAATAGTGTGAAGATGTTTCTACCTTTCCCATTATGGGAAAAGTAGAACCAAGAAAGGATCCTGTAGTTTGATGATGAAGTCCAACATGTTACTTTAAGCATCAAATTCAAAAGTAGTATTGCATGAATGAAACAATTGGTGTAGAAAATCAAGCTATTTTTTTAAACTTTAGCGCTAAATGTTACATTTTTTTACATTATGTATCACCGTCACCAAATACACATCTCTAATCTACAGCCTCTTGATCACCTTTTGCTCTTTAACCTTGAATTGGCGCTTTTAAAAACAACATGGGTAAAACTGTAAATCAGGTTAGGTTGATTGTTCGGGTTTCATACTGTGAGGGTAGATAACACTTTCCATAGATGATGGATCAGATTGGGATAATGCGGCAGATTTGTAGGCATTTTGTCCATTGAGGGAATCTTGGAGCTTTTTACTTATTTCTAAATGGCCACGCATTTCCATAACAGCTGCGGTTGCGGCAACCCGATAATCCTGCGGACTGGGATCAGCAGGGGCCATAGCTGCTGCTAGGATTTGGCGGGCTTTGCGGATAGTCTCTTCCGGATCTTTTCCTTCAGAGGTATCGATAGGGACTTCACCGGCAGTGGCATACATTTTCCCATCGGGTCCTTTGGTATAACTAAAATTTGCTCCTCCAGTGACGACACCGCCACCTGCGGCAACGTGTGCTGCTTCATGGGCTCGGACTTTGGTATCGGAAGATTCAAGTTCGGTTATTAATGCCTGATAAGAAGGAGATTTTTCAGGAGTGGAAGATTGCGTATTATGATTGGAAGTGTAGGATGAATACTGATAGTTTGATGGTGATATCTGAAGACTCATCTGTTTTGAAACACTCCCTTTATTAGCTTCATTAAAACGTTATGTACGTCGTTTGCGAATAGAGCCATAGTCCCTCGAAAACAACAAACTGTACTCCAAGTATAATCCAAAAAAGATTAGGATATTTTTGGCTCTTGTGGCGAAATATTTTTTGGGCGAAGATTGCTCCCACACTCCCACCCATGAGTCCCAGTATTAGGAGATTCTTTTCACTGATTCGGTGCCGGTTGGTACGGGCTAAATATTTATCATAACCAAATACCGCAAAGGTTATCAGATTGAAAAGGATGAAAAGAATCATAAAAGCTTTCATTCAATAGTACTTTTTGGCCCTTTTAATGGAGCCGGTAATCTTTTGGTTTTTCAAAATAGAGCAGTTGGGCTGACTCTTTTCCAATACTGTTCCAATCATCGTCCTTAAGCTGCATCGCCACGACTCCGCATGTCGGGACATTTTCAATTTCACTGTTACAAAAATAGTTGACGCATTCGGTGAGCTCGGGATTGTGCCCAACGAGAATCAGGGTATGGATATTTTGAGGAGTTGATGCGATTAGTTCGACGACTGAAGTGATGTCGCCTCCATAAAGAGTAGAGTCATAAATAATCTGATTTTCGGGATAGGGGAGATAAGAAGCGATGGTGGTAGCGGTGAGTTTTGCTCGTAATGCAGGGCTGGAGATGATTCTTTCCGGACGAAGATTTTTTTTGGCGAGTACCTCTCCCATTATTGGAGCATCACGCATCCCTCTCTCATTTAATCCGCGGTCGAAATCACGTACAAAGAGATTGCTCCAATCCGATTTGGCATGCCGAATAAAGATGATCGTTTTCATAAAATTTCCTAAAACTTCAAACCCAGTTGTGTTAACAGGGCTTTTTTATCTATTTGAGGATCATTAAAATAACGTTCACGTACTTCATCTTCTAAAATAGACAAATCATCGAAAAGTTCGGCATCATCTTTTTCAGGAAAATAGCGGTTGACTTGCTGAGCTATCTCTTCGAGAGACGCTTCAGAGTGATTTTCGTTGAAAAGATCGATTCTTGCACCATGTTCTATTGTTGAGATGGCACGAAGCAAATACAAAAGTTCACATCGCTCATCACTTGGTTCATTGTAAATCCAATCATTAATCTGATTGATTTCACTGCGGTAGAGGAGGGTGGAATCTTTGATATGTTGTTTCTGATCAGCGGTGAGTGCCATAAGTACCTCTTAAGGATATAATGGGAGATTATACCCTCTTTTAGAAACGAAACGATCAATCAAATTTTAAATGTAAAACTTCACCAAGCAGGACATCCAAATCCTCGCGTGTCGCTCCAGCAAACGAGTTTTCCAAAAAGCGATTGATCCCTTTGTTTTCATGTTGTATCAGGGGAACAATTTTGATCCCTGTGATCTCCGACATAAAGTGTGATTCATCTCCCTCCTCATACGCATGTAACAAGATGGAGCGGGAGAAGTTATTGAGGATATGATAGTAGATATGTAAAAATTCCGCTTCGAGTACTTTAAGCCCGTAGAAGTGGGTGACGATACGATTTTCATGACTTACAATCGGATGAACTTGTGCTGATTTGATTGTGATACCTATCTCTTCTTTAATCTCACGAACCAATGCCTCAACCAGATTTTCACCTTCGTTGACCGTTCCGCCTGGAAATCCCATCCGCCCGTCCCAACGATCGATCATGATGATAGCTGGGCATTTGATATGCTGCATATCGTCTTTAAAGTATCTCCATGGAGAGATCGATTCAACATAAATTGCTAGAAATACGGCATTTTTTTTCGGATGTTCGGTGAATCCAAAGGGTACGCGTTGTGTTCTCATATCACTCATACAGATTTAAGATAATGGAATTATACTAGCAATAGATTTGAATTTGCATAGACTCACTAAAATACCTATTTACAGGAGAACTGATGATCCCTTTTCGTCGTACGAATGACAATGTCGAAATGCCTTATCTCATATATGGCACAGCATGGAAAAAAGAGCGCACCGCAGAGTTAGTGGAGATGGCAGTTTTGAGCGGGTTTCGAGGGATCGATACTGCATGTCAGCCTAAACATTACCATGAAGCAGGGGTAGGGGAAGCACTGGAACGGCTAACTATACAAGGGATTGGAAGAGATGAGCTGTTTGTTCAGACGAAATTTACCCCCCTCGCAGGTCAAGATCCTCAGCGTATCCCTTATGATCCTACACAGCCTCTGGCGCAACAAGTGGCACAGTCATTTGAAGCGTCGCAACGAAATCTAAAAACGGAGTATGTTGATTCACTCGTTTTGCATTCACCCCTTTTTCCCTATGCACACCTAACACAGGTATGGGGAGCGATGGAGGGAGTTTATCAAAGCGGCGGAGCGCGGCAGTTGGGGATTAGTAACTGTTATGATTTAGAACTGTTGCAGCGTCTTTATCGTGATGCTTCAATCAAACCTTCAGTAGTACAGAACCGCTTTTATGCGGAAAGCGGCTACGATATAGAATTACGACAGTGGTGTGATGAGGTAGGGATACTTCATCAAAGTTTTTGGAGCCTCACTGCTAATCCCCATATTTTAAAAAGTCGCGAGTTTTTTGCACTGAGTCAGGAATACGATAAAACCGAAGCGCAAATTCTCTACCGTTATCTCTCTCATGTCGGGATCACACCGCTGATAGGTTCCACTTCACAGCAGCACATCAACGAAGATTTGGATATTTTTAGCTTTGAGTTAAAAGTGGGTGAGATTGAGGCTATAAGTTCACTTTTATTATAATGGTGTTTTGATTTAAAGGAATCTGATGTTTAAACGTTTTGTATTGATTTTAGTATTGACGCTTGGGAGTGCTCACGCCGCTGAACTCTCGACAATGGATTCGATTCGCTCGAAACTCCTCACCTCTGCCGTTTCGCTCTATTTCAGTGCACGAGGATACGGTAAAGTCGATAATGTCACTGTCGACACGAGCAAAAAATCACTCCGTTTTGTCCTCTTGCCTGAGGGGGAAAAGCAGCCACTGAATGTTTCGATCGGCTCGTATATGACCCTCACCATCGATAAAGAG
>JBFYRD010000182.1:0-6741 GCA_041302405.1 Sulfuricurvum sp. | reverse complement strand
AGATGACGAGTTCCAGTGTATTTTTAATCACCTTCTCTTTTTTCAACCCGTCCACGATCTCGTTAAATTTCTCACGGATCACTTTCATCGTTGCATCATCCCAACTGCTCTCAACACTCTCAATTGAAGCATAGGTCACATCAAAGATATCGTTAGCATCACCCTTTAAAATTGCAGGGGCATTTTCGAAAATTTCATCAGCCGTATAGGTCAAAATCGGAGCGATCAACCCAAGCATCGATTTAGCGATAATCGCCATTGCGCTCTGGGTTGAGCGACGTTCGCTTGAGCTGGCACCGTCACAATACATACGGTCTTTGGTAATATCGATATAGACTCCGCTGAGTTCATTAACGATGAAATAGTTCAGTCCGCTCATCCCGTGAACGAAGTTGTACTCCCCGAAAAGACGATGGGTTTCGTCAAATACCTCTTTGGCTTTGGCAACAATCCATTTATCGATTTCTCCCATTTCACTGTAGGGGACGATTTTCTCAAGCCCATCGAGGTTAGCGAGCATAATACGAAAGGTATTACGAAGTTTTCGATATTGATCCGCCGTTTGTTTGAGGATATTACCGGAGATTTTCAAATCCCCTTGATAGTCACTCATCGCTACCCACAGACGCAAAATCTCGGAGCCGTACTCTTTGAGAACCGTCTCGGGAGCGACGACGTTTCCTTTCGATTTTGACATCTTCTCACCCTTCTCATCAACAGTGAAACCGTGAGTCAAAAGAGCTTTATACGGAGCGATATGTTCCACCGCTGTACTTAAGAAAAGAGATGATTGAAACCATCCGCGATGCTGATCGCTCCCTTCGATATACAAATCAGCCGGATACTCTCCCGCATCGTAGTTACGTGATTTAAGTACCGCATTCCACGTCGAACCACTGTCAAACCACACATCGAGAATATCGGATACTTTTTCGAGTTCATCCGCTTTATATCCCGATCCCGGATAAAGAAGTTCTTGAATACTCATCGAGTACCATGCATCAGTGCTGTGCATCTCGAAAATCATCGCAATAAAGTTAAGTACTTTCTCATCGAGAATCACTTCACCCGTCGCCTTAACACGGAAAAATGCGATAGGAACACCCCAGTCACGCTGACGAGAGATACACCAGTCAGGGCGATTCTCGACCATAGAACCCAAACGATTTCGTCCACTCTCAGGATAAAACGCCGTTTTGGCCACTTCAGCCTGTGCGATTTCACGAAGGGTTTTAGTCTCACCCTCTGGAATTCCGTCAACACTGATAAACCATTGCTTAGTTGCACGGTAGATCAACGGCGTATGGCTTCTCCAACAATGCGGATAGGAGTGACGAAATTTAGATACTTTAAGAGCTTTGTCACCAAGTAATTCGATAATCGGTTCATTGCATTTAAAGATATGTTTACCGACGAACTCTTCGGGATTCGGAAGGAGTTTTTCACGGACGATCGTGTTGTCATAACAACCCGTTTCATCGACAGGCATTACCACTTCGAGGTTATATCGAAGACCGATACGGTAGTCATCTTCCCCGTGACCTGGGGCGGTATGAACACATCCTGAACCGTTCTCCATCAAAACGTGCTCGCCCAAAACCACGTGTGAACCACGCCCATTCAGAGGGTTGATTGCGTAGAGGTTTTCAAACTTTTTGGCTTCAATTTTTTGAATAACCGATCCGTTGAAAACACCCTCTTCAATCAGAGCGTTATAACGTTTTTCTGCAACGATATAACCATCCGACGTTCGGACATAAATTTCATCAGGGTTGAGAGAAATCCCCGTATTAGCAGGCAACGTCCACGGTGTCGTCGTCCAGATCACAATAGCGGCATTCCCCTCGATACCTGCACGTACCTTTGCTTCGTCACTGAGTTCAAACGCAACATAAATGGAGTAGTCCTCTTTGTCTTCGTATTCAACTTCCGCTTCAGCGAGAGCAGTTCTCTCAGCCCAGCTCCAATACACCGGTTTTGAACGCTCAATCAACAACCCTTTTTTCGCAACGGCGCAAAGAGTGCGATAAATGTTCGCTTCAAATTTGGAATCCATCGTCAAATATGGATTATCCCAATCAGCAATAACACCGAGTTTTTTGAACTCTTCGCGTTGAATACCTACAAACTCTGACGCATGATCACGGCACATTTGACGTACTTCTGCCGTACTTAAAGCCTCTTTTTTCTGTTTGCCACCCAGTTTTTTCTCTACTTGTTGCTCAATCGGCAAGCCATGACAATCCCAACCGGGGGTAAAGCGAACCGATTTGCCGTTGAAATAGTGGTACTTAACAATAATATCTTTAAGCACTTTATTGAGGGCATGACCAATATGAGTATGACCGTTGGCATAGGGAGGACCGTCATGCAATGTGAAGCTTTCGGCACCTTTACGATTGGCTTTCATTTTGCCATAAACATCGTTAGCAATCCACGCTGCGTAGCGCTGTGGCTCATTTTGAACCAAATTTCCACGCATTGGAAATTCAGTCTGAGGTAAAAGGAGGGTATCTTTATAATCCATTCGGATCCCTTGTTTTAAGCATATAAAAAGTGTTGCATTATATCTTTTAGGTGATTAAATTTTGCTGTCACTATGCTATACTACCCCAAATTTATACTCGGGAAAACCATGAAACGTGATGTTATTTTCGTAGGGAATCGGCTGATTTTGAATGAAGCGTATGAGCGTTATATTCTTCGAAGTATTAAAAATCATCTTGCTTCCATTGATTCAATCAATTATTTTGAAGAATCCGATAAAGGGTTATTTCTCCATCTTGAAGGGCTTTTAAAAAACGAATCAAAGCTCATCATTGTCACCACTAAAAACACTTTCACAATCGTCGGTAAACTTCTCAGTACGGTCACTGCTGACAATCAAGTCTTAAAAGAGCAAATGCTTATCCCATCCCGTGCCAGTATCTTAGAAAACGGTAGCTATCTGCTGAGTCATAATAGCTCTGAGATCAACGTTATTTTAGCAACGGAGGGAAAAATGCTCCCTCCGATACTTATTGACGATGAGTCACGACTTGCAACCATACATCTCTTTAACGAAGAACTTCTCAGTGCCCAAACCCTTCTTGAACCGCTAGCTCAAAATTTTGATGTCAAACTCGAATTTAGTGAATTGGTGGAAGGATGGCTGAAAATTCGTATCCATACTCGCCGACATGGCAACCTCTCACAATTTATCGCTTCAGCACGTGGTTTAATGCATCATAAAGTGATTGCTGCAAGTAATATTGCAGCATTCATTATTGAACGACTTACCCATCAGCATAAAAAACTCTCCTTTGCCGAAAGTTGCAGCGGAGGGTCGTTAGCCCATTTCTTTACCTCTCAAAGCGGTGCTTCAACTATTTATGAGGGTTCCTTAATTACTTATTCCAATACCCTCAAAGCGAACTGGTTAGCGGTTGATGATGATGCACTCGAACAGCACGGTGCCGTCAGTGCCGAAGTTGTTTTGGAGATGTCCGAGGGGGCGATGAATGTCAGTTTTGCCGATTTTGCATTAGCAATTAGCGGTGTTGCAGGGCCTACTGGTGGGAGTGAAACAAAACCAGTCGGAACTGTTTATATCAGTGCACGCTCCAAAACCTCAGTTCATACAGAACGTTTTACTTTCGAAGGTGATCGCAACTACATTCAAGAACAAAGTGTTCTAATGGCCGTTAAAATGCTCCTAAATTGTGATCGAGAGCTATTTTTTACCACTTAAACAAAATAAGCTTGACAAAACAACATCTTTCCCCTATAATTTCGCCCTCACAATCGTCCAGTTTTGATGATTGAAGAGGTCTCGTTAGCTCAGCCGGTAGAGCATCTCACTTTTAATGAGGGGGTCGATGGTTCGAATCCATCACGGGACACCATATTGTTGATTTAAGTGACCCTTTCGTCTAGTGGCCAAGGACACTATCACTTCATGGTAGGAACAGAGGTTCAAATCCTTTAGGGGTCGCCATTTGTTTCGAAATGTTATTTGATTTTACAAATGAGATGATTTTTCATCTTAATTTGGGAGTTTAGCTCAGTTGGTAGAGCGCTACCCTTACAAGGTAGATGTCACAAGTTCGAGTCTTGTAATTCCCACCATTATTTTTGGCGCTGCAGCGGTAGTTCAGTTGGTTAGAATACCTGCCTGTCACGCAGGGGGTCGCGGGTTCGAGTCCCGTCCGCTGCGCCACTTATATCTTCTTCATAGATTTATAATCACATTTTATTTTTTAATTAATGCAACACTCATTTTAATGCGTCGCTATCGTTCCCCTTGGATATGATTTAATTTTTGTTTTTTCATTTTTTCTCTTCGATGCTTTTTGCTTTACCCCTTGTTGATTCTCATATTGAAGTGTCTTATCTTTTCCCAAGAATGGTAAGTTCTCTTGTTTTGATCCACTTACCGATTCACTTGCATTCATCAACAAGGCAGCAACTAAAAAAGTTAAAGCAATCACTTTTTTCATCTTGCTAATTCCACATTGTAAATTTGACCGTTGCGTTTAATAATTTTTACACGTTGTCCAACGGTGAAATCTGTCCCTTTTGAAACAACAATAACCTCTTGTTTTGTATCCAATGAGACAGAAAGCTCTTGTGCATTGGATTTACCAATTTCACTTCCGGCATACAAACCAACCAATCCCCCAGCCAGCATCGTTAATGCAGAACCTCTTCCACCGCCCATTGTAGAGCCGATAACCGCACCGCTAATACCTCCAATTGCTCCACCGCCACCAGAATCTTTCAGGACAACAGCTTTAACATCAGTAATTAACCCCGATTCCGCTGTTAATATATATTTTGAAGCATCTGCTTCCAACACCGGAACACCAGATGCTGCACATCCGCCTAATATCAACATTATTCCCACAGAAATGGCTGCTAAATAGTTTTTCATAAGAACTCCTTTTGGTTTATTTTATCACTCTTTTTACAAAATTAGATACAATAATTGTATTTAAAACCAAGAGGATCAATCCATGCAAGTATTTCTCATAATTCTAGGAGTTGTAGCCCTCATTGCTATCTTGATCTATAACTCTTTGATCGGTAAAAAAAATCAGGTTGAAAATATTTTTGCCGGTGTCGATGCAGTCCTTAAAAAACGTTTCGATCTCATCCCCAACCTTGTCGCTTCGGTTTCACAATACATGGAGCATGAAAAGTCAACCTTAGAAAAAGTGACCGAATACCGCGCACAGGCTATGAAACCAGGAATAAGCAATGATCAGAAAATCGCTCTTGATGCCAAACTCACCTCAGCACTTGGTGCAATCAATATCGCGATGGAAGCCTATCCTGATCTAAAAGCCAACGAAAATGTTATGCATTTGCAACGCTCACTAAACGAAATCGAAGAGCAAATCTCTGCCGCACGCCGTGCCTACAATCAAGCGGTCACCGACCTCAATAATGCTATTGAAATGTTCCCAACCAACATTGTGGCAGGATGGATGAATCTACAACGTAGAGCGGTATTTGAAATCACAGTTTCTGAGCGCCAAAACGTAGATGTCGGTGCATTGTTTAACAAATGATTTTTTTATTTATTCCGTTCACCCTGAGCCTGTCGAAGGGTAAATTCATGGTTCGACAAGCTCACCACGAACGGTCACTATCATGAAATCGACCTCTGAGCTTACCGATTTTTACTATAAAGAGCTATACCCCTCTATCCATGAGCTAGAAGAGACCCGAAAGCGGATCGTATCCCAGCTAAAATGGTATGGGGGAATGGGTATTGTCACTTTTGCTCTTGCAGCACTCTGGATGGGAAAAAACTTCGGACTTCTTCACCCTTTGATGATGGGTATCGTCATCGGATTTATCGCCATTTCTTCGATCACTTACCGATTTATGACCAGCGGTTACGCCAAAGATTTTAAAACCAAAATCATTACTCCCCTTATCCATGCTATCGATCCCCATCTCCTCTACAATCCTGATTTTATGATTTCACAGCATCTTTTTGAACGAAGCGATCTTTTTAAACACTCTATCGACCGCTATAGCGGAAACGATTATGTCAAAGGTTCTATTGATGGAGTACCGCTCGAATTTTCCGATATCCATGCCGAATACCAGACTAAAAATTCAAAAGGCAATAGTGAATGGCATACCCTCTTTCGAGGACTTTTTGTCGTCGCCGAGTTTAACAAACATTTCAAAGCAAAAACGGTCATTCTCCCCGATCAAGCGGAAAAGAGTTTTGGTTCCTTGATCGGGGGATGGCTTCAATCGATTAATTTTACCCGTGAGGGTCTTATCCGCATGGATGATCCTGAATTTGAAAAGCATTTTGTCGTCTATGGAAGCGACCCTATCGAAGCACGCTATATCCTCACCCACTCGATGATGAAACGGATTTTGGATTTTAAGCGACGGCTTTCACATCCTCTCTTTGTTTCATTTGTTCATAACCATATCCACGTTGGTATCGGTACGGGGAAAGATTTGTTCGAACCAGCGGTTTTTACCTCATTACTCGATTATAAACAGGCGATGGAGTATGTAAATACTCTCCAAAATACAATCGGTTTAGTAGAGGAGCTGAAACTCAACGAGAAGTTGTGGAGTAAAGTGTAATTACAATTTTTGAATACTTCTCCCCAATGCACTATAAAACACTTCCATATTTTCTCTTGTACCCTCAATCTCGAAAATCGCACCATTCTCACCGAAATCTTTGGAAAGTATCCGAATGTTTTTTTGAATACTTTCATACTC
>JBFYRD010000181.1:0-4409 GCA_041302405.1 Sulfuricurvum sp. | reverse complement strand
GCACACAAATCAAAAACCTTCTCACTCTTTGATGCAGAAGAAGATCAAAAATCAAGACGATTGAGTGAACAGGTGACGAAACTAAGAGATAAATACGGAGTGGATATTTTACGGTGTGGGCTTGAAAAAGGGAATGGCGAAGAAAGATAGTAATCATCCGACTTTTTTTCCGTAAACAAGTTTTTTTTCATAACGTAAACTCCAAATCCGATCAGTATCGTGGTAAGAAACCCTAACACGAGCAAATGGATTCCTGCAAATAAAAAATTGATACGATAGATCATCTCTAGGATTTGGATGAGTCCCCCTAACAAAAGAGCAGCAGGGAGCCAAAAAAGTACCATATGCAGTATCCATAAAATGGCGGTTGAGTGAAAAGGGTGGAGTTTCCATCGTAAAAATTCACGCAATAAATAAAGACCGAGAAAAATACTGACAATAGCTTCTCCCCACCCCCATGAAAAGAGTGCAAAAAGGGTTTTTACGACCAAAGCACCAAAGACGGTTTCAACAATATAGTTTGTTTTTTCCTCCTGAGAATGGCTGAAAAAAGGTATCATCCGCTGGGCTACACTAAAAGTGAGGAACACAAAAAAGAGGTTTACGATTATCGGTGAGAGTAGGGGAAGCCACTCAAAAGAACCGAGTAACAGTTCTGCGATTGTGGCGATAACCCACAGAAGATGGACTCCGAACGGACATACACCTCTTTGGGGATAGTCATGCTTGTACAAAATCGGGGGAATGTGGTAAATAAAAACCCATGAACAAATTGGGCAAAGACGATAAAGGCTAGAGAATAGAGATGAAAGGCGTTTTCTGGGATTTGGAGTTCAATGATCCCTTTATGAGAGAGGGTAAACAGGAGCATGGAGACAATTGCCCACAGGAGTCCGAAAAGAAAAAACGACTGGTGGGGTTGGGATAAAAAGTAACTTTTGTTTAGGGATACTGAAGAGGTGGAAAACAATTTCATGATCGGGTCTTTCGTAAAGTGATTACGGGATTATATCGGCAGAGGTGAAGCGATAGATTGATCGATGTCAAGAAGATAAACTTGACACAGGTCAATTTTATGGAGATTGAAAAGCGATACAGTTCTCTTATATTCAATATAAGGAATGTGAAATGAAACGTATTACTTTGTCTGCGGCGTTGGTACCTATGATCTTAAGTGTAGCACCTGTGTGCGGGGCTGATGGCTTTAGCATCTTTAGCGATGCGAAGTTCAACGGAGAGATTCGTCCCCGTTATGAGAGTGTATCAATTGAGGATTCTTTGAATAAAGATGCCAATGCATTTACGGTGCGTGTGACACTCGGATTGGAAACGAAGTTGTTAGATATCGATGGATTAACTATGAAAGTGGACGGGACAACGGTTCAAACGCTTGGCGAGACCCATTATAACGATCTCTCCCCAACAAAAGATACCCATTATGAGGTAGTTGCCGATCCGGAGCAAACCCGTTTTACCCAAGCCTATCTCCAATACAAATACGGTGCAACAACACTCAAAGCAGGTCGTCAAATCCTCAATCTTGATAACCAGCGTTTCATCGGTTCGGTAGATTGGCGCCAAATGATGCAAAGTATGGATGCCCTGAGTGTTACGAATACTTCAATTACCGGTTTAAGTCTTAGCGGTGCGTACGTCTACAGCTATGCGACGGTCTTTGATGAACCGACATGGGATAGCAAAGCGGTAATTTTAAACGGCACCTATAAAATCAATGACAGTGTAAAAATTACGGCGTACGATTACATGATTTCATCCGAAAAAGGCTCTTATGGAAGTGATACTTACGGGTTGGCACTTACCGGAGATATTCCGGTTGCTATGGCGAAAATAGCCTATCGTGCCGAATACGCACAACAAGGGGATGCAACCTTTAAAACCATCGGCAGTGTAAAAAAAGAGAATGACGCAACCTATTATAATCTTGATTTGTTGGCGAATATCAGCGGAGTGTTAGTCGGTGCAGGATACGAAGTACTCAGTGGCTCTAACGGCAGTGATGGTAAAACAGCATTTTCAACTCCGCTTGCAACCTTGCATGCGTTCAACGGTTGGGCCGATAAATTTCTAACCACCCCAACAGGCGGTTTGTGCGATGCGAGTGCAACGGTTGGGTATACCGCTCCCGGTTTAGGCAAAGCGATGATCGTTTATCACGATTTTGAAGCCGATAAAGCGATGGGCGGAAAAAGTGATTTAGGGAGCGAATGGGATCTTCTCTATACCAATGCCATCCCCGGGATCAAAGGGCTTAACGCTCTGGCTAAAGCTGCCTATTTCAAAGGGGGCGATGTTTTAGGTAACACCAAAGATGTGAATAAAATCTGGCTCCAAGTAGGATATAAATTCTAACCTTTTTCTCTAATACGCGCAGATTTTTTCTGCGCGATCCTCTCTGTATTCATACATAATTGATCCAAGTCAAAAACAACAACCTTATAAACAAATATAATAATATTTATCAATCATTAAAATGGAGATGAATTATGAAGAGTATTCAGCAGGTGATCAAACGAGACGGTACATCTGAAAATTATTATCCTTTTAAAATCGAAGATGCGATTCGAAAAGCGTATGAGAGTGTGCATGTCGCTGTCAATGAAGACGTAATCACTGAAGTATTGTTTCGGGTAATTTACGATCAAATTGTCGAAGTCGAAAAGATACAAGATCTCATCGAAGAAGAACTGCATAAATCGGGTGCGTTTGAGGTGATGAAATCGTTTATAACGTATCGCTTTTTGCATAAAATGCAACGAGAACATATTTTGGGATTAGGGGAAGATACGACCTATGTCAACTCGACTCAAAGCGTCGAAGAGTACATTCATAAATCTGATTGGAGGGTGAATGCGAATGCCAACACCGGATACTCAAATGCAGGGTTGGTCAATAATCTTGCCGGAAAAGTGATCGCTAATTTTTGGCTTGACAAAGTGTACGCACCGTATGAGGGTGCGGCTCACCGAAACGGTGATATCCATATCCATGATCTCGATTGCCTCACGGGGTATTGTGCCGGATGGAGTTTGCGAGCGCTTTTGAATGAGGGATTTAACGGAGTACGGGGGCGTGTCGAGAGTATGCCTCCGCGTCATCTGCGTGAAGCACTGGGACAAATGGCCAATTTTTTGGGGATATTGCAATCGGAGTGGGCGGGAGCACAAGCGTTTAGTTCGTTTGATACCTATCTCGCCCCCTATGTTTTTATCGACGCTTTGCCCTTTTCGGAAGTGAAAAAAGCGATACGGGGGTTTGTTTATAATCTGAACGTCCCCGCACGCTGGGGACAATCTCCGTTTACCAATGTAACAATTGACTGGGTGGTTCCTGAAGATTTACGCGAGCAATTTCCCACCTACCGCGATCATCATCTCTTCGAAGAGATCAGTGAGACGGCACACCATCAGAGAAAATTGTACGAGAGGGGAAAACGGCTCCTCAAAGAGTTGACGTATGGTGATTTTCAAGCAGAGATGAACATTATCAATCGAGCTTTTTATGAGGTGATGACCGAGGGAGATAGCGGAGGTCAGCCGTTTACGTTTCCGATCCCTACGGTGAACATTACCGAAGATTTCGATTGGTATGGGGAAAATACCGATATTTTGTTCGAAAATACCGCCAAAATCGGTTCCAGTTATTTTCAAAACTTCATCGGGAGCCAGTACGTCCGAAATGAGGTAGGAGAAAAAATCGAAAATCCCCATGCCTACAAACCCGGAGCGGTGAGAAGTATGTGTTGTCGTCTTCAGCTCGATCTGCGAGAATTGCTAAAGCGAGGCAATGGTTTGTTCGGTAGTGCGGAGATGACCGGTAGTATCGGGGTGGTGACTATCAATATGGCCCGTTTGGGATACCTTTATAAAAATGATTATGAGGGGTTGATAAAAGCGTTGGATAGTTTAGTAGAGATCGCCTATTCGACATTGGAAAAAAAGCGGCTGTTTGTTCAGGATATGTTTGAACGTGGACTTTATCCCTATACTGCCCGTTATCTCAAAGATTTTCGGAACCATTTTTCCACGATCGGTGTCAATGGGATGAATGAAATGATCCGTAATTTCAGCGGTGACAGCGAGGATATTTCGACGATGAGAGGGATCGATATGGCGCAAGATATCCTCGATTATCTGCGTGAGCGCATGCGCTTTTTTCAAGAAGAGAGCGGAAATCTTTACAACCTCGAAGCAACCCCTGCGGAGGGGACGACGTATCGTTTTGCCAAAGAGGATAAAAAACGCTACCCCGATATTATCCAAGCCGGCGAGGGGGAGAATATCTATTACACGAACAGCTCACAGCTTCCGGTTTCATTTACCGATGATCCGTTTGAAGCACTGACGCTCCAAGACGAACTCCAGTGCCGTTATACCGGAGGAACCGTTTTG
>JBFYRD010000178.1:0-4713 GCA_041302405.1 Sulfuricurvum sp. | reverse complement strand
GGAAAATTTGAGATTTTCTACCAAATGCTCAGTATGTCTAAACGTAAACGTATTCGGGTTAAATGCAAAATCGGTGAAAAAGAATCGATTCAAAGTGTTGAAAAATTATTCCGCTCAGCCGATTGGTCAGAGCGAGAAATGTATGATATGTTCGGTGTAGTCGTGAATAACCATCCGTTCATGAAACGTATCTTGATGCCAGATGATTGGGAAGGATTCCCATTACGTAAAACCTATCCGCTCCAAGGAGATGAATTCGCTCAATGGTACGAAGTGGATAAAATCTTCGGGAAAGAAGCGCGAGAGATTATCGGCCCTGAAAACCGTGATTCGGCGCGCGTAGATCGCTACGACACTGAACGCTTTTCCCGTTTGGGTCATGAGGTGCCGCATGGTGCCGATATCAGCCAAGGTGAACCGGATACCCCTCTTGTGTACCAAGAAGAAGATGGAGTGTTCCTCATCCAAAAATTTGACGCAGAAAAAAGCGTTGTGATCTCTGATCGCGATCGTTAAGGAATTACAGTATGCAACAAGCCAATAGATTACGACCTTTTTTTGAAAACATTACGTTTGACCGTGCCGATAATGAACTGATCCTGAATTTCGGCCCTCAGCATCCTTCTGCTCATGGACAATTGCGTTTAATGCTCCATTTGCAACAAGAACAAATTACCAAAGCCCATCCGGATATCGGATACCTCCATCGTGGTATGGAGAAAATGGCAGAAAACATGATCTACAATGAGTTCATGCCGACTACTGACCGTATGGACTATATCGCATCCAGCTCAAACAACTACGGGTTTGCATTGGCAGTTGAAGAGTTAATCGGTCTTGACGTTCCTCGCCGTGCCAAAGTAATCCGTATGATGCTTTTGGAAACGAATCGTTTGATGTCTCACCTTTTTTGGTTGGCGACGACGGCTCTGGATATCGGGGCGATGACGGTCTTCTTGTTCGCATTCCGTGAGCGTGAGTACTTGATGGATTTAATCGAAGATTATTGTGGGGCACGTTTGACCCATGCGGCGATTCGTATCGGTGGTGTACCTCTTGATTTGCCGGATAACTTTATCGCTGATTTACGTAAATTCCTCGATAAATTGCCAGAAAACATCAAAGACTACGAAGATCTTCTTGATACTAACCGTATTTGGTTGATGCGTATGGAAAACGTCGGTGTTATTTCTAAAGAGATGGCACTAAGCTGGGGATGTTCAGGGGTAATGCTCCGCGCTTCGGGTGTTGAATGGGATATCCGTAAAGAGGAGCCGTATGAGCTTTACGATGAAGTCGAATTCAGTGTTCCGGTTTCTGATAAAGGGGATAATTATGCCCGTTATAAACTCTACATGGAAGAGATGCGCGAGTCTGCGAAAATTTTATATCAAGTAATCGATATGTACGCAGAGACGGGGCCGGAATTAATGGCACATGCACCGCAATATATCTCGGCACCGAAAATCGACATTATGACTCAAAACTACTCGTTGATGCAGCATTTTGTCCTTGTAACGCAAGGGATGCGTCCTCCGGTAGGAGAGGTTTATGTAGCGACTGAATCACCAAAAGGTGAGCTTGGGTATTACATCAATTCTCAAGGTGGAGCCTATCCGTATCGTCTAAAACTTCGTGCGCCGTCGTTCTGGCATACTGGGATTTTGACCGACTTATTGCCGGGTCACTATATCCCGGACGTTGTAGCTATCATCGGGACGACTAACATCGTCTTCGGTGAAGTTGACCGCTAAAAGGAGCATGCAGTGAAACGTTACGATTTACGTCATTTAAAAGAGAACTTTGCAGAGCGCATGTCCGAAATTATCAAAAATGAAGCCGTAAATGGCGAAGTATTGATTTTTTTATTTGAGATCGGTGATTTTACTCCGGTACAACAATCGGCTGATTTGGTAAAAGAGCTTGGGTGTGAACTCATGAACTCGTTGAAATTCAACGAAGCCGACTGGACCATTGTGGTCAAAAAATAAGGAACCGTTGTGAGTAAAGTCTATTTCTCCACGTGGCGGGGTGAGCAAATTAACAACATCGGCAAAGCTGACGATGCTTGGGAAAATTCTGCTTATAACCTTCCGTTGGAATATAACGAGCACGCCCATTCCAAAGCGTTTATCGGTTGGGACGGAGTAGCGCTTTTTAACCCTGATGTGGACGTGGTTCGTCTCGCAACAGAGTATGCGGCGCAGTATCAGGTCTATTCAGAAGCATGTGGTCGCTGTGCACCGGGACGATGGGGCGGACGTATTTTGTACGATTTACTCGATAAAATCGCTCGTGGTGAAGGTGCAGTTTCGGATATGGAGCATCTAAAAGAAGTCTCTCGCACAATGCAAGAAACTTCTAAATGTGAGATCGGGAAAACAGTTCCGAATCCATTGCTAGATCTTATGAGTCATTTTGAGTCTGAGTTTATGGCGTGTATCGAGAACCAAAAACCGTCCAAACATTACCACATGGAAGATACTAATTACATTGCGAAGATCACGGCTCCGTGTATGGACGCCTGTCCGGCACATGTCGATATTCCGGCGTATATTGAGGGTGTTCGTGATTTGCGCTTTGATGACTCACTGATGGCAACTCGTCAAACGATGCCTCTCGCACATACTTGCGGTCGTGTTTGTCCTCATCCGTGTGAGACCGAGTGTCGCCGTACAAACCTTGATGAGCCGATTTCCATTATGGAACTAAAGCGCCTAGGTGCCGATTATGAGACCGATCACGGTTTTGGATTTTTTCACCCGAGTGAGAAAAAACCTTCTATTGGTAAAAAAGTGGCCGTTATCGGTGCAGGTCCTGCAGGACTTACTGGTGCTTATTATTTGGCATTGGATGGTATCGATGTTGATGTTTACGAAGAGCTTCCGGTTCTTGGCGGTGAAGTAGCGGTAGGTGTACCGGAGTACCGAATGCCTATCGATAAATATAACCAAGATATCGAAGCGGTGAGAAGTTTAGGTGTGAACTTTATTACTAATTCTAAAGTAACCGCTGACATGATGCGCCGTTTTGAGAATGAGTACGATGCGACATTAGTCGCTACAGGTACCCGTATTTCGAAAAAAGTCTATTGTGATAATGAACGTCCTGAAATCCAAGGATACTGGGGAGCAATTGACTTTTTGGATAAAGTGAATCTCCAGGTTAAATACGACATTATGGTTCCCGAAGCAGATCAAAAACGTCATATGCTTCCGGCAGATTTTGTGGATCTAACCGGTAAAACATTAGTATGTGTCGGAGGCGGATTTACCTCTATGGACGTTGTCCGCTGTGCCATCCGTGCGAACGCAAAAAAAGTGGTGATGCTGTATCGCCGTGATGAAAAAACCATTATTAAAAATACCACTTATGAAGAATACCACGAAGCGGTAGAAGAGGGTGTTGAGTTTATTTTTCACTCGGCAGTTGCTGAGATGAGGGATGAGAACGATGTTCTTAAATCACTGATTGTAGACCGTTATGAATTGGTTGCTGATCCAAATGGCGGACGTCCGAATTTGGAGAAAATCGAAGGAGCTAGCTTTGAGATGGAGTGTGATTATCTCATCCCAGCTGTTTCTCAAAGCGCTGATTTGAAACTGATCCCAGAAGAGTGGGAGATGGAACGTACCTCATGGGCGACGATTAAAACCAATGGTAAAGATTACATGACCTCACGCAAAGGGATCTTTGCTGCAGGAGACTGTGAATACGGTCCGATGACCATTGTTAACGCGGTCGGTCAAGCAAAACGTGCCGCATCGGTAATGTCACGCTACGTACTAAATGGTGAAATTACCCTAAGTAATGATGAGATTATGGAAGATCATCTTCGTAAGTTGAAAGTGTATGATAAAAAAGAAAAAATTCAAGGATGGCTTCCAGGATTGCCGCGCCAACACAGTGAAGTACTCACGGTAGATGAGCGACGTGACAACAACCGTGAGGTCAAATATGGATTTACACAAGAAGAGGCCCTCGCAGAAGCAGAGCGTTGTATGCGCTGCTACTATATCGCGATGGTCGCACATTAAGGGGGGAATGGATGATTAACTTTACGATTAACAATCAGCCCGTAACAGCCCAAAAAGGGGAAACAATTCTTCAAGCGGCACGCAAGGCAGGATTTTATATCCCGACGATGTGTTATTTGGAGAAAACAACTCCGTGTGCTTCATGCCGTTTATGTGTGGTTGAAACCGATAAAACTGATGGATTGATCCTTAGCTGTCAGACTCCTCCAACCGAAGGACTCGCGGTAACGCTTGAGTCAGAGCGTTTACAAACAGAGCGTACCAATATTATGCGTTTGTATGATGTAAATCATCCCCTAGAATGTGGTGTGTGTGATAAATCAGGGGCGTGTGATCTTCAAAATAAAACGTTGGAGTTCGGGGTTTCTGCACAACATTTTAGTGCCAAAGAGCAGAACCGGACAATCGAGCATTGGGGACTCATCAATTATGATCCTTCTTTGTGTATTTTGTGTGAAAAATGTGTCCATGTTTGTAATGAGATTATCGGTGATGATGCGATTACCCTCCAATTCGGAGGATACAAATCTGCAGTTATTCCGAAAAACAGTGACGTTCTTGACTGTACGTTCTGCGGTGAGTGTATCGCGGTTTGTCCTGTAGGTGCATTAGTCAGTCGTGATTTTCAATACAGTGCCAATGCGTGGGAATTAACACAAATCCCCTCTACATGTGC